>MHZN01000280.1:0-19661 GCA_001830395.1 Pseudomonadales bacterium RIFCSPLOWO2_12_59_9
TCCAGGGCGCCGACCAAGGCGCGGTAGCCGTCGCGTAAGTTCAGGTCGTCGCCACCGAACACTTCGAGGGTGCTGCCCGGGTCGCGAACCAGCAGGCTGCCGAGCATGCAGCCGAGTTCGGCTTCGCTGACTTGCCCGCTCTTGGCGATTTTATCGACCAAGAACGCCGCCTCGAAGACTGCGCCGAGGGCGATCAGTTGCTCTTGGATCGGATTCATGGGCGCACCTAGCTGAAGTCCCAGGGTTGCGCCGACTCAATCACGCCGCCGCCCAAGCAGACTTCACCTGCATAGAACACCACCGACTGGCCTGGCGTGACGGCGCGCTGCGGTTGCTCGAAGACGGCGCGATAACCCTCGCCGGTTTGCTCCAGGGTGCAGGCCTGGTCGCTTTGTCGGTAGCGAACCTTGGCCGTCAGTTTGCGCGGGCTGCTGAGGTCGAGCGGGTTGACCCAGAACATTTCCGAGACCAGTAGTGCCTGGGAAAATAACAGTGGGTGCTCGTTGCCTTGACCGACCAGCAACACATTGCGCGCCATGTCTTTGTCCAGCACATACCAGGGCTCATCGCCGGCGTCTTTCAGGCCGCCGATGCCCAAACCTTGGCGCTGGCCGATGGTGTGGTACATCAGGCCGTGATGCTGACCAATGGGCTCGCCAGCGGTGGTTTCGATAACACCCGGTTGGGCCGGTAGATACTGCTTGAGAAAATCGCTGAAGCGTCGTTCGCCAATAAAGCAGATGCCGGTGGAGTCTTTCTTCTTGGCGGTCGCCAACTGGTGTTTCTCGGCAATCGCGCGCACCGCCGGTTTTTCCAACTCACCGACCGGGAACAGGGTTTTCGCCAGCTGTTCGCCGCCCACGGCATGCAAGAAGTAGCTTTGGTCCTTGTTGGGGTCCAGGCCTTTAAGCAGTTCGGTGCGCCCGTCAATATCGCGGCGGCGCACGTAGTGGCCGGTGGCGATCAGGTCGGCGCCGAGCATCAGGGCGTAATCGAGGAAGGCTTTGAACTTGATTTCGCGGTTGCAGAGGATGTCTGGATTGGGCGTGCGCCCGGCTTTGTATTCGGCCAGAAAATGCTCGAAGACGTTGTCCCAGTACTCGGCGGCGAAGTTAGCGGTGTGCAGTTTGATGCCAATGCGATCGCACACCGCTTGGGCATCGGCCAGGTCATCCATGGCCGTGCAGTACTCGCTGCCGTCATCCTCTTCCCAGTTCTTCATGAACAGGCCTTCCACTTGGTAGCCTTGCTCAAGCAGTAATAGGGCGGAGACGGAGGAGTCGACACCGCCGGACATGCCGACAATGACGCGCTGTGAAGACGGCTTTGGAGTTGAATCAGGCATGGGTATTCAGTCGATAACGGCAAGATTTAGACGCCGATTCTATCAGGCGCGGGCGTTGCTGGGCGGATCAGCTTGCAGGGCGAAGCAGGGCGAGGGAAAAACGCTCGCCGCTCAGGTAGTCATCAATGCACTGCAAAACCAGCTCGCTGCGCCAGCGTTCGGGTTGCGCGATGAGCTCGGCACGGCTCAGCCAGCGCGGGCCAATAATGCCTTCATCCAGCGCCAGGCTTGGGTGATGGCGCAAGGCGTTGCCGGTAAAGCAGACGCGCTGATAGGTCACGCCATTGCTTGGCGCGGTGTACAGGTAAATGCCGGTCAGGGCGGTGATCTCGACATCCCAGCCGGTTTCTTCGAGGGTTTCGCGAATAGCGGCCTGAATGAGACTTTCGTCGGCTTCCAAATGTCCGGCAGGCTGATTAAATACAGCGCGGCCATCGGCCATTTCTTCGACCAGCAAAAAACGCCCTTGGTCTTCGATGATGGTGGCTACAGTGACGTGGGGAGTGAAACGCATGGGCAGCTCCTTAAACGGTGCGCAATATTAGCCTGCGCATTTGCGCCCGGCGAGTCTAAGCTCAAAAGCTTGGCGAGCGCTGAAACGGCCTAAGGTTTAACCAGCAAGGGGCAATCTGTCGCAGTTTGTAGTGACTCTGTAGTTTGACTACAAAGAGCTGCTGATGGCCTACTTTAGGCTGTCGCAATCCTGTAAGAAGATGACTGTTTGAAGGAAAATGCGTGACTTTCTGTAGAAAAACTACAAGAATGTTTGCTTGCCAAAAATCATAAATAACAATCTGCCGTGCCATCCGCGCGGCAGTTTTTAGACCACGAAAACCAAGGAGTCCAGCATGGGATACCAAAAGATCCAGGTGCCAGCAGGCGGCGACAAAATCACCGTAAATGCCGACTTTTCAATCAATGTACCGAACAATCCAATCATTCCTTTTATCGAGGGTGATGGCATTGGCATTGATATCAGCCCGGTGATGATCAAGGTCGTCGATGCAGCGGTCGCTAAAGCCTATGGCGGCGAGCGCAAGATTGCCTGGATGGAAGTTTACGCCGGCGAAAAAGCCACTCAGGTTTACGATCAAGACACCTGGCTGCCGAAAGAAACCCTCGAAGCCGTACGTGATTATGTGGTCTCCATCAAGGGGCCGCTGACCACCCCAGTAGGCGGTGGTATTCGCTCGCTGAACGTTGCCATGCGTCAAGAACTCGATCTCTATGTTTGCCAGCGCCCGGTGCGTTGGTTCACCGGCGTGCCAAGCCCGGTGAAGAAGCCGCAAGATGTCGACATGATTATCTTCCGTGAAAACTCGGAAGACATTTATGCCGGTGTTGAGTGGAAAGCCGGCTCCGCTGAGGCGATCAAAGTGATCAAGTTCCTCACCGAAGAAATGGGCGTGAAGAAGATTCGCTTTACCGACATGTGCGGTATCGGCATCAAGCCAGTGTCGGAAGCCGGCACCAAGCGTCTGGTCCGCAAGGCGCTGCAATACGCCGTGGACAACGATCGCAGCTCGATGACTATCGTGCACAAAGGCAACATCATGAAGTTCACCGAAGGTGCCTTCAAAGAGTGGGCCTATGAGGTAGCTACTACCGAGTTTGGCGCCGAGCTGCTGGATGGCGGTCCTTGGATGCAGTACAAGAACCCGAAAACCGGCAAGAACATCGTGGTCAAAGACGTGATCGCCGATGCGATGCTGCAGCAAATTCTGCTGCGTCCGTCCGAGTACGATGTGATCGCGACCCTCAACCTGAATGGCGACTACCTGTCTGATGCCCTGGCGGCTGAAGTGGGCGGCATCGGCATCGCACCTGGTGCGAACCTGTCGGACACCATCGCCATGTTCGAAGCGACCCACGGTACTGCGCCTAAGTACGCAGGTCTGGACAAGGTTAACCCGGGTTCGTTGATCCTCTCGGCTGAGATGATGTTGCGTCACATGGGCTGGCTGGAAGCGGCTGACCTGATCCTCAAGGGCACCGAAGGTGCTATCGCGGCGAAGACTGTTACCTATGACTTCGAACGCTTGATGGAAGGCGCCAAGCTGATGTCTTGCTCGCAGTTCGGTGATGCGACTATCGCGCACATGTAATTGCGACTGAAGCAATAAAAAGGCCGCTCAATTGAGCGGCCTTTTTTATGTCTGCGATTTTTTACTCTTCGATCTGGCCCATGGCGGTGGTGTTGAAGCCGCCATCGACGTAGAGGATTTCACCGCTGATGCCGGAGGCCAGGTCCGAGCAGAGGAAGGCGCCGGCGTTGCCGACTTCTTCGATGGTGACGTTGCGGCGCAGCGGCGTTTGTTGCTGGTTGGCCGCCAGCATTTTGCGGAAGTTCTTGATGCCCGAGGCGGCGAGGGTGCGGATCGGGCCGGCGGACACCGCGTTAACCCGGGTGCCTTCAGGGCCGAGGCTGCCAGCCAGATAACGCACGCCGGCTTCCAGGCTGGCTTTGGCCATGCCCATCACGTTGTAGTTGGGCATGGTGCGCTCGGCGCCCAGGTACGACAGGGTCAGGATGCTGCCATTGCGGCCTTGCATCATCGGCCGGCCGGCCTTGGCCAGGGCGACCAGGCTGTAGGCGCTGATGTCGTGGGCAATCCGGAAACCTTCACGGGTGGTGACTTCGGTGAAGTCGCCATTGAGCTGATCGCCCGGGGCAAAGCCTACCGAGTGGACGATGATGTCCAGCGCATCCCATTTTTTACCGAGCGACTCGAATACGGCGGCGATGTCGCTGTCGTTGGCCACGTCACAGGGAAAGCACAGCTCGGCATTGGAGCCCCAGCCAGCGGCGTATTCTTCTACCCGGCCTTTGAGCTTGTCGTTCTGATAGGTGAAGGCCAGTTCGGCACCTTCACGGTGCATGGCTTCGGCGATGCCTGAGGCGATCGACAGTTTGCTGGCGACGCCAACTATTAGTACGCGCTTACCGGCGAGAAAACCCATGGTGCTATCCCTCTTGCTGTTTTCAGGTTGTTTTTTCAAAAATCAGGCGGTTGTCTGGGGCGCCATAAAGGCAGCTTCGAGCAACTGCTGGGTGTAAAGGTGTTGCGGTGCGGCAAAAATAGCGGGTGCCGGACCTTGTTCGACCACTCGACCTTGCTTGATCACCAGCAACTGGTGACTGAGCGCTCTGACCACCGCCAGGTCATGGCTGATGAACAGATAGGTCAGGTTGTACTTACTCTGCAAACTGCGCAGTAACTCGACCACTTGGCGCTGAACTGTACGGTCCAGCGCGGAAGTCGGCTCGTCCAGCAGGATCAGCTCCGGCTTGAGCACCAAGGCCCGAGCAATCGCAATGCGCTGGCGTTGTCCACCAGAAAACTCATGGGGATAACGGTGGCGCGTGTCGGGATCTAGGCCGACTTCGAGCATGGCGGCAATGATCGCCTGCTGTTGTTCTGCCTCGCTGCCCATCTGATGAATCTCTAATCCCTCGCCGATAATCTGGCTCACCGACATCCGTGGGCTGAGGCTGCCGTAAGGGTCTTGAAATACCACCTGCATCTGCCGGCGAAATGGCCGGATGGCGCTCTGCGACAAGCCTTGCAGCGACTCACCGCGGTAGCGGATCGCGCCTTGGCTGTTGAGCAAACGCAGAATTGCCAACCCCAGGGTCGACTTCCCCGAACCACTCTCGCCGACAATGCCCAGGGTTTGTCCCTGCGCCAGGCTAAAACTCACCCCGTCGAGAGCCTTTACATGATCAACCGTGCGGCGCAGCAAGCCTTTTTTGATTGGAAACCAGACCCGTAAATTTTCAACTTCCAGCTGGGTTGCGCCTGGCACATTGGCCACTGGCTCACCGCGCGGCTCGGCGCCGAGCAGCTCCTGGGGATAAGGATGCTGCGGGGCGCGAAACAACTCGGCGCAATCTGCCTGTTCGACGACGCGACCCTGCTGCATGACACATACCCGCTGGGCAATTCTGCGCACCAGGTTGAGATCGTGGCTAATCAGCAGCAGCGACATACCCAGCCGCGCCTGCAAATCCTTGAGCAATTGCAGGATTTTCAGCTGCACTGTGACGTCCAGGGCTGTGGTCGGCTCGTCGGCAATAAGCAACTCGGGCTCGTTGGCCAGCGCCATGGCGATCATCACTCGCTGGCGTTGGCCGCCGGAGAGCTCGTGGGGATAAGCCTTGAGGCGCTGCGCCGGCTCATTGATACCGACCAGCTCTAGCAGCTCCAGGGTACGGCGGCTGGCGGCCTTGCCAGTCAGGCCCTTGTGCAGGCGCAGCACCTCATTGATTTGTTTCTCAATGCAGTGCAGTGGATTGAGCGAGGTCATCGGCTCTTGGAACACCATGGCGATTTTATTGCCACGGATGCCGCGCAGCTTGGCCTCGCTGATTTTCAGTAAGTCTTGCCCGGCGTAGGTGATGCTGCCGGCTGGGTGACGTGCCAGTGGGTAGGGCAGCAGGCGCAGGATCGAGTGGGCGGTGACCGACTTGCCCGAGCCGCTTTCGCCGACTATGGCCAGGGTTTCCCCGCGACGGATATCGAAACTGACGCCCTCGACCACCCGCTGGAGCTGATCGCCACTGATAAATTCGACCGCCAGATCGCGCACCTCGATCAAGTTGTCGACGCTTGGGCTCTGGCTGCTGTGCGGCTTGAAACTAAACTGCTCGCTCATGTTATTTCCTAGGATCAAATGCATCGCGGGCAGCTTCGCCGATAAATACCAGCAAGCTCAGCATCAGGCCGAGCACCGCAAAGGCGCTGATGCCCAGCCAGGGGGCCTGCAGGTTGGACTTGGCTTGCGCCATCAGTTCACCCAACGAGGGTGCGCCGGCCGGCAGGCCAAAACCGAGAAAGTCCAGGGCGGTGAGGGTGCCAATCGCGCCGGTCAAAATGAACGGCATAAAGGTCATGGTGGAGATCATCGCGTTGGGCAAAATGTGCCGATACATGATGGCGCCGTTGCGCATGCCCAGTGCGCGGGCGGCACGCACATATTCCAGATTACGGCCGCGGAGGAACTCGGCGCGCACCACATCGACCAAACTCATCCAGGAAAACAGCAGCATGATGCCCAGCAGCCACCAGAAATTGGGCTGCACAAAACTGGCCAGAATAATCAGCAAGTACAGCACCGGCAGCCCCGACCAGACCTCCAGGAAACGCTGGCCGAGCAAGTCCACCCAGCCGCCGTAAAAGCCCTGCAGCGCGCCGGCAAACACGCCGATGATCGAGCTGAGCAGGGTCAGGCTGAGGGCAAATAAGACGGTGATCCGAAAACCGTAGATCAGCCGCGCCAGTACGTCGCGGCCCTGGTCATCGCTGCCCAGCCAGTTCGCGGCAGAGGGTGGGGCGGGGGCCGGGACCTTGAGGTCATAGTTGATGCTGTTGTAGCTGAACGGGATGACTGGCCAGAGCATCCAGCCATCTTTGGCGCCGATCAGTTCGCGCACATAGGGGCTCTTGTAATTGGCCTCCAGGGGGAACTCGCCGCCAAACACGGTTTCTTGGTAGCGCTTGGCGATGGGAAAGTACCAGTCGCCCTGATACTCCAGCAGCAGCGGTTTATCGTTGGCGATTAACTCGGCGCCCAGGCTCAGGGTGAATAAAGCCATAAACAGCCAGAGCGACCACCAGCCGCGCTTATTGGCTTTAAAGCGGGTAAAACGCCGGCGATTGAGGGGAGACAGGGCCATCTCAATTCTCCCGACTGCTGAAATCGATGCGCGGATCGACCAGGGTGTAGGTGATATCGCTGACCAGTTTCATGATTAGACCGAACAGGGAAAAAATAAACAAAGTGCCAAACACCACCGGGTAGTCGCGGTTGACGATCGACTCAAAACCCAGAAGACCGAGGCCGTCGAGGGAGAAGATCACCTCCACCAGCATCGAGCCGGTAAAGAAAATTCCCAGCACCGCCGCCGGCAAACCGGCGATCACCAGCAGCATCGCATTGCGGAAGATATGCCCGTAGAGCACGGCGTTTTCGGTCAGGCCTTTGGCGCGGGCGGTGACCACGTATTGCTTGTTGATCTCATCGAGAAAACTGTTTTTGGTCAGGAAGGTCAGGGTCGCGAAGTTGCCAATCACCAGGGCGGTGACCGGTAGTGCCAGGTGCCAAAAGTAGTCGCGCACCTTACCCAGCAGGCTCAGTTCATCGAAGTTGTTGGAGGTCAGGCCGCGCAGTGGGAACCAGTCAAAGTAACTGCCGCCGGCAAACAGCACGATCAACAAGATGGCGAATAGAAAGCCGGGGATCGCGTAGCCGATGATGATCGCCGAGCTGGTCCAGACATCGAAGTTGCTGTTGTGGCGGGTGGCCTTGGCAATTCCCAGGGGAATGGACACCAGGTAGGTGATTAGCGCGCTCCACAGGCCGATGGAGATCGATACCGGCATCTTCTCGATAATCAGGTCGGTGACCTTGGCATCGCGGAAAAAGCTTTCGCCAAAGTCCAGGTGCAGGTAGTTCACCAACATCAGCCAGAAGCGCTCGGTGGCCGGTTTGTCGAAGCCATACATATGTTCTATTTCGCTGATCAACTCAGGGTCCAGGCCCTGGGCGCCACGGTAGTTGGAGCCGCCCACGGCAACCTCCGAACCACCGCCGGAGATGCGCCCAGTGGCGCCGCCGGCGGCGGCTTCAAAACCTTCGAGCTTGGCGATCATCTGCTCGACCGGGCCGCCGGGCGCCGCTTGGACGATCAAAAAATTGATCAGCAAAATACCGAGCAGGGTGGGAATGATTAGCAGCAAACGACGAATTATATACGCCAGCATCTTATTGCTCCGTGCTTGCGGATTGAGCCGCGGGCGTCGTTTCGGCCATCGGTTTCGCCCACCAAGTCGTCAGGCCCAGGTCATACAGGGGCGTTACTTTTGGGTGTTCAAACTGGTTCCAGTACGCCACCCGCCAGGTTTTGATATGCCAGTTGGGAATCACGTAGTAACCCCACTGCAGGGCGCGGTCGAGGGCTTTGCTGTGGTCAATTAGGCTTTGCCGGGAGTCTGCATTTATCAGGCCCTCGACCAGGCTATCGATGGCCGGGTCTTGCAGGCCGATAAAGTTGCGGCTGCCGGGCTTGTCGGCGCTGGAGGAGTGCCAGTACTCGCGCTGCTCATTGCCGGGGGAGTTGGATTGGCCGAAGCCACCGACTATCAAGTCGTAGTCACGGGATCGCAGGCGGGTGATGTATTGCGACACGTCCACCCGGCGAATTTCCAGCTCGATGCCGAGGTCGGCGAGGTTGCGTTTGAAGGGCAGCAACACGCGCTCGAAATCGATCTGGGCGAGCAAGAATTCAAACTTCACCGGTTTACCCGTGGCGTCGACCATCTGGTCATCGACAATCTTCCAGCCGGCCTCTTGCAAGAGTTGATAAGCGCGCCGCTGCTGGTCGCGAATGATGCCGCTGGCATCGCTGCTGGGCAGACTAAAGGCCTGGGTAAAGAGCTTGGGATCGAGCTTGTCGCGCAATGGCTCGAGGATTTTCAGCTCATCGCCGGTTGGCAGACCACTGGCGGCCAGTTCGGAATTTTCGAAGTAGCTGCGGGTGCGGGTGTAGGCACCGTTGAACAGTTGCTTGTTGGTCCATTCAAAGTCCAGTAGCAGGCTCAGCGCTTCGCGCACGCGGCGGTCTTGAAAAATCGGCCGGCGAATATTGAAGACAAAACCCTGCATGCCGGTGGGGTTGAGGTTGAGGATTTGCTCCTTGACCAGGCGCCCGTCATTCACCGCTGGGGTGTTATAGGCCGTGGCCCAGTTCTTGGCACTGATCTCCAACCAAAAATCAAACTGCCCAGCCTTCAGGGCTTCCAGGGCTACGCTGCTGTCGCGGTAGTAGTCGAAGACCAGATTGTCGAAATTGTAAAAGCCGCGGTTGACCGGTAGATCCTTGCCCCACCAGTCTTCAACCCGTTCATAACGGATGCTGCGCCCAGGCTCCACTTTGGCCACCCGATAAGGGCCGCTGCCCACGGGGATTTCCAGGTTGCCTTTATTGAAGTCACGGTTGGCCCACCAGTGCTTGGGCAACACCGCCAGCTGGCCGAGGATCAATGGCAGTTCGCGGTTGTTGCTGCGCTTGAAATCAAAACGCACCCGCCGCGGGGCTTCGGCTGTGGCTTTGGCGACATCGGCGTAGTAGGCCTTGTACTGGGGCGCGCCATCTTTCATTAGGGTGTCAAAGCTAAACACCACATCCGCGGCGGTAACCGGTTGGCCGTCACTGAAACGCGCTTCTGGGCGCAGATAAAAGCGCACCCAGGTTTTGTCCGGCGCTACCTCGATTTTACCGGCCAGCAGGCCGTACTCGGTGAAGGGCTCGTCCAGACTATGGCGGGTCAGGGTGTCGTAAATCAGGCCGATGTCATCGGCAGCCACACCTTTGTTGATAAAGGGATTAAGGCTGTCAAAACCACCCATGCCGGATTGGCGGAAGGTGCCTCCCTTGGGTGCATCCGGATTTACATAATCAAAATATTTAAAGTTGGCCGGGTATTTGGGCGGCTCGCCATACAGGGTAAGGGCATGCTGGCCGGCAGCCTGGGCCAAGCTGCTGACCAGGGCCAGCAGGCTGGCGGTGCGCACCAGGAGCGTGCGTAGAGGAAGCGTCATAACCGGTTCTCCGAAGGCGTCAGCCACCAGGCCCGCAAGCCCAGGGTGTAAGGCGGCGTGGATAAAAAACCAAAACGGTTGCGGTAGGCAAGCCGGTGCTTATTCAGGTACCAATTGGGAATGCTGTAATGCTGCCACAGCAGCACCCGGTCGAGGGCGCGGGTGCTGGCGACTTGTTCGTCACGGTGGTGGGCGACCAGCAGTTTGTCGAGCAATGCATCGACCACTGGGTTGTTGATGCCCGCGTAATTTTTGCCACCCTTGATGTTGACCTGGCTGGAGTGAAAGTACAGCCGTTGCTCAAGGCCAGGGCTAAGGCTCTGCGGCAGGGTGGTCAGAATCATATCGAAGTCATATTGATCCAGACGTTGTTTGTACTGGGCCGGGTCAACCGTGCGCAGGTTGACCTCAATGCCAAGGCGCGCAAGGTTCTCGGCATAGGGTTGAAAGATCCGTTCCAGATTGGGATTAACCAGCAAAATCTCAAAACGCAGTGGCTCACCACGGGCGTTCAGCAGGTGTTGGCCGGAAAGCGTCCAGCCAGCGGCTTTAAATAGACGCAGCGCGTGGCGCAAAGTTTCCCGCGGAATGCCATTGCCGCCGGTTTGCGGCACGCTAAAGGGGCGGCTGAACAATGCCTTGGGTAATTGCTCACGATAGGGCGCCAGCAGCAGCCACTCACGCCCTTCGGGTTTGCCGGTGGCGGCAAAATCACTGTTGGGGTAATAACTGTTGGCGCGGATATAGGCGTTGTTAAACAGCGTGCGGTTGGTCCACTCAAAGTCAAATAACAAGCCCAGCGCCTGGCGCACATCACGCTGGGCAAAGGCGGAGCGGCGCTGGTTCATCATCAGCGCCTGGGTTTGTGCGGGGATTTGGTGCGGTATTTCGGCGCGGATAATGTCACCCCGAGCTACCGCCGGAAACTGATAGCCCGTGCTCCAATTTTTTGCCTGATGCTCGATATAAACATCGAATTCACCGGCTTTAAACGCCTCGAAGGCCACATTGCTGTCGCGATAAAACTCGACTTCGACCCGTTCAAAGTTGTACTTGCCACGGTTGACGGGCAGGTTTTCGCCCCACCAGTTTTTTACGTGGGTAAATACCAAACGGTGCCCCGGTATTACCTGGGTGATGCGGTAGGGGCCGCTGCCCAGCGGTGGCTCGAAGGTGGTGGCTTTAAAATCGCGGTTCTTCCAGTAGTGCTGTGGCAATACCGGCAACTCACCCAGGTGCAGAATCAGCAGCGGATTGTTGGCTTGCTTGAAGATGAAGCGAATCCGCTGGCGGTCGAGAATGTCGACGCGTTTGACATCTTGCAGATTGGTTCGGTATTGCGGATGGCCCTGCTTGATCAGCAGGCGATAAGAAAAGGCCACGTCATAAGCGGTAATCGGCACACCATCATGAAACACCGCTTCCGGGCGCAGGTTGAACACCACCCAGCTGCGGTCTGGGCCGTACTCCAGCGACTGGGCAATCAGACCATAGCTGGAGGAGGGCTCATCCCCGGAGGGGTCATATTGCCCGGTCCCCACCATGAGCGGTTCATTGAATTCACTCACCCCGTATTGCCAGTAGCCCGGAGTTGAGACTGGGCTGCTGCCTTTAAAGGTATAGGGGTTGAGGGTGTCGAAAGTGCCGGACGCCATCAGCCGCACGCTGCCGCCTTTCGGGGCGCTGGGATTAACCCAGTCAAAATGGCTAAAGGATTCGGGGTACTTGAGTTCGCCAAATTGTGCATAGCCATGGCTGTGGCTGATGCTGGCCTGCGCGCCGCAGCTGATCAGCAAGGCGGTTAGCAGCAGGCAGTTGATCACGCGCTTGGCGGCGCGCTGGTCCAGGGCGTAGCAATTGCTCAGCAAGCGGCTCAACAAGAGGCAGTCGATAGCGCGATAGGTAGCCCGGCTGTACGCGGCGCAACAGTTGCTCGGCAAACAGCTTAATAAGAGGAGGGGGCGCAATCGGCGCAAATGGCGATCCATGGCAGGTTTTTGAGCTTCACGAACCTTACAGTAACAGCTTGTATCGACAGGAAAAAGACTGGTTTTCTGACGGGTTGTGCCATCATTTTGACTACACTTGGACAAAACAACTGAGGGTACTCTGGTGGAGCAAGGCAGTTATGGTTTACAGGCATGGCTGGAGCGTTTAAACGACTCCGATTTGCCAGCGCTGGCCGCGGTGGTGGTCGATTTACAGCGCATGGCCGAAAACGACAGCGCCTCGGTGCAGCAATTGGCCGATGTATTGCTGCGCGATGCTTCCCTGACCTCCAAAGTGCTGCGGGTGGCCAATAGCGTTTATTACAATCCGGCCAAGGAAAATATTCGCACCATCTCACGGGCCATAGTGCTGACAGGCTTCGAGAGTATTCGCCTGATCAGTTTGTCAGTCAGTTTGATCGACGGTTTGCTGAGCCGCGCACCGCGCTATCAGCTGCCGGAACTGCTGGCTCGCTCCTTTCATGCCGCCGTGCAGGCGCGCAATGTGGCCGGTTACCTGCTGTCGAAAAATCAGGAAGAGGTGTTTATCGCAGCCCTCTTGCACCATCTGGGCGAGCTGGCGTTTTGGGGCTGTGGCGGTGCTCAGGCGGATGAGTTGGGTGATGCCTTGGCTGAGCCAGGCGTGGACGCCAACGCGACGGTACTGAAAGTGCTGGGCACCAGTTTTAGTCAGCTGACCCAAGGGCTGGTCAAAAGCTGGAACCTGGGTGAGGTGGCCAATTTAGCCCATGAGCCCAGCAGCACCAAGACGCCAGCAGCGCTGGCAGTGCATTTGGGGGTGCGCATCAGCGAAGTGGCCCTGAACGGTTGGGACTCGCCAGAAATGGACGACCTGGTGCAGCAATTTGCCGTGTTGACCGGTATTTCCACCGAGGATGCCATGCAGCAAGTGCTGGCCAGTGCGGAAGAAACAGTCAAGGTTGCGGCCACCTTTGGTGCCAGCAAGCTGTGCCAGTTGATTCCCAATACCGATCCTGAGCAAATCCGCATCCAGCGCGAGCAACGCAAAGCCCGTCTATTGCAAGCCGATTTGCTGGTTATGCAACAGGCGTTACAGGATCTGGGTTTGATGATTTCGGCCCGCGCCGATGTTGGGCTGATTCTCGACACCTTACTCAAGGGCTTGCACCAGGGCGCCGGGCTGGAGCGGGTGATGTTGGCGGTGTTGGCCGATGGTCAAACCCGATTTCGGGTAAAGCGGGCGGTGGGCGAAGGGACTCAAGCCTGGTTAAGCGATTTTCAACTGCCGGTTGATCCGCAGGCCGAGCCGCATCTGTTTAGTTATGTATTGCGCCACAAGGAAGCGATTTGGATGGGGGTGCCGGCCAGCTACAGTTTTAACGACCTGGTGTCCTTGCCGATGCGCCAGAATCTTGGTTCGGGGATGTTTTTTATTGCGCCGTTGCTGGCCGGTAAGCGTGAAATCGGCGTGCTCTATGCTGATTGTCGGTTATCCGGGCGGGCGCTTAAACACGAGCAGTTTGTGGCGTTTAAGCGCTTCACCGAGCTGACCGGGCGCTGTCTTGAGGCCCTGAGTCAGCGCAAATAATTACTTGTCGGTATACAGGGTTAAGGTCTGGCCGAGCTTGAGGGCGTGGGTGGTGCTGGGGTTCCAGTTTTGCAGTTGCTGCAAATCGACTTTAAAGCGCTTGGCGATCTGGTACAGCGAATCGCCCTGCTGCACCTTGTAGTAAGTGACCACTTGGCGGCTGCTGGTTTTTTTCGAATTGCTGGTTTTATCCGCACTCTTGCTGCTGGCCAGGCTCTTGAGTGCGGCGGTTACAGGGCTCTTGCTCTCTTGCAACAGCAAGACCTGACCAAGTTTTAAGTGACTGCCAGACAGCTTGTTCCAACGCTGCAGTTCTTTAATTTTGACGTTCTGCTGTTTGGCAATACTGTCCAGGCTGTCGCCTTTGCGCACCAGATAACGGCGTGGAGTTTTGTTTATGAGCGGTTCGCGGGGCGCTGGCTGCGGGCTAAAGGTTTGCCCTGGCGTGATGGCAATGCTCAACACTTGCCCAGGTTTTAGGTGATTGCTGGCCAGCTGATTGAGGTCTTTGATGCTGTCAGTCGAGGTTTTGTACCGGTTGGCAATGCTGGCCAGGTTTTCGCCTTTGCGGACGCGATGCTGGCGCCAGTCAAGTTGCTCTTGGGGCTTCATCAGCAATAAATTGGCGGCCAGTATTTCGGCTTTCTCGCTGGGCACCAGAACGTGCTGCGGGCCGTCAATGGTTACGCCTTTTTTGAAGGCCGGATTGAGCTGAATGATTTCCGCCTCTTCAACCTGAGCCATCTCGGCAACGCTCGACAATTGCAGGCGCTGCTTGAATTCGACCACCTCGAAATAGGGCTGATTGGCAATCGGGTTGAGGTCGATGCCGTAGGCTTCTGGGCTATTGATCACTTGCGACAGCGCCAGCAATTTTGGCACGTAATCCTGGGTTTCCTTGGGCAGTGGCAGGTTCCAGTAATCGGTGGGTAAACCGAGCTTTTGGTTGCGCTCAATGGCCCGGCTGACAGTGCCTTCGCCGGAGTTATAGGCGGCCAGGGCGAGCAACCAATCGCCGTTAAACATGTCGTGCAGGCGAGTGAGGTAACTCAGCGCGGCAACGGTCGAGGCCATGATGTCGCGCCGACCGTCATACCAGTTGGTCTGGCGTAAATTAAAGCTACGTCCGGTCGTGGGGATAAACTGCCAGATGCCGGCCGCGTTGGCGGGTGAGTAAGCCAGCGGGTTGTAAGCGCTTTCAATCACCGGCAGCAGCGCCAGTTCCATCGGCATGTTGCGCTCATCCAGCTGTTCGACCACAAAGTGGATATAGGGGCTGCCGCGCAGGCTGGCTTTTTCGATGAATGAAGGGTTGCTGGCGAACCACAAGCGCTGGCGTTCAACCCGCGGATTGATGCCGATTTCGTCTTGCAGCTGGTAGCCGCTACGGATGCGTTCCCAGACGTCGGCGGGGAGTTCCGGCTTGGCAGTTTCGCTCCAGTTGATGGGGTGTTCAAGCGCTACGCGGTCGCTGTCAGTTTGTGGATTTACCGGGCGATTGCCCTGCATCTGGCAACCGGCCAGGGTCAGCGCAAGGCACACGCAGAGTGTGCGCCCGCTACGTGCGAATGCCTTTGGGTCGATGATTTTGCGAGTCGAACTGGGCATTAGCTGGGTGGTGATCCAGGCGAAAAGTTCGGCGATTCTAGGAACCACCTCCAGGGTGGTCAAGTTATCCGCGTTTGCGCGGAGTGAGTCACGCAGAATCAAAACTGGTTTTTCCAGGCCCGTAAGCTGGCGAATACCGCTTCTGCGTTGGCGTGCTGGCAATTGTCCCGCTGGTCGATCTGTTGCTTAACAGCGCTTTCATGGCAGCGCAAAAAAGGGTTGGTGGCATGCTCCAGCGCCAAGGTCGAGGGCAGGGTGCAGCGACCCTCGTCACGCAAGGCGGTGACGCTGGCCAGGCGTTGAGCGATCTCGGAGTTGTGTGGCTCAACGGCGTGGGCAAAGTGCAAATTGCTCAGGGTGTATTCGTGGGTGCAGTAAATTAAGGTGTTGCTCGGCAGTTGCGCCAGACGCTGCAGGGAGTGATGCATTTGCGCCGGAGTGCCTTCAAACAGCCGACCGCAACCGCCGGCAAACAGGGTGTCGCCACAAAACAGCAGCGGCTGCTCGGCAGCGTGGTAGTAAGCGATATGGCCGAGGGTATGGCCGGGAACTTCGAGCACTTTAAAGTCGAGGCCGAGCACTTTAATAGTGTCGCTTTCAGTCAGGGCCAGATCGCGGCCAGGAATGTTTTCCTTGGCCGGGCCAAGCACCCGGGCGCCCGAATGGGCTTTTAATTGCAGTACGCCGCCGATGTGGTCGGGGTGATGGTGAGTGATTAAAATATCACTTAAGTGCCAGTCGGGATGCACCGCCAGCCAGGCCAGAACCGGCGCGGCATCGCCTGGGTCAACCACGGCGCAGCGCTTGCTGAGCGGCTCTTGCAGCAGCCATAAGTAGTTGTCGGTGAAGGCGGGTAGGGCATCAATTACGATCATGGCCAGGTTCGCTAAGCTTAAGTTAATGGCGCATCTTAGGCCTATAGCGTGACGCCGGGCTATGCCTCGCACGCGGCAACCCTGGTTAAGGAGAGGAACATGTTCGAGCCGCCGTTCGCCCAAGCAGATGTTGACTGGTTGCAACTGCAAAACCAAGCGCGGCAATGGCTGGCCGGCCCGCTAGGGCAATTGTTATTGGCCGATCAGCAGCGCCTGCTGGAAACCGAGTTGGCGCGTTTCTTTGGCGGTTATCTGGTGCATTACGGCCCCGAGATCGCCGCTTTGCCCAGTGCCACGCAGATCCAGCGCAGTGTGCGACTTGGTGCGCCGTTTAGCGGAGTCGAGATTGCCTGCGAGGAGCAGGCCTGGCCCTTGAGCGAGCATGCGGCGGATGTGGTGGTGCTGCAGCACGGGCTGGATTTCAGCCTGTCGCCCCATGGGCTGCTGCGCGAGGCGGCGCGCAGTGTGCGGCCCGGTGGACACTTGCTAATCGTCGGAATTAATCCGTGGAGCAGCTGGGGGTTGCGGCATTTGATCGCCCGCGACGGCCTGCGCCAGGCACGTTGCATTGCTCCGGCCCGGGTCACCGATTGGCTGCGCTTGTTGGGGTTTGCGCTGGAGAAACGCCGCTTCGGGTGCTATCGTCCGCCGCTTTGCGCGTCCAGCTGGCAAGCTCGCTTGGCCGGTTTGGAGCGTTTCGGCGGTGCCGGGCAAATGCCCGGTGGCGGCTTCTATTTATTGGTGGCCCGTAAGCTGGTGATTGGCTTGCGACCCTTGCGTCAGCCCCAGCGGCCGGCAATGGGCAAGCTGCTGCCGATGCCGGTGGCCAAGGTCAGCCGGCGCGATTCTGAGAAATAAAACTAAACATGAGTGAACAAATCGAGATTTTTACCGACGGCGCCTGCAAGGGGAATCCGGGGCCGGGCGGCTGGGGTGCCCTGCTGATTTTCAAGGGCGTGGAAAAAGAGCTGTGGGGCGGCGAGGCGGCCACCACCAACAATCGCATGGAGCTGATGGCGGCCATTTGCGCCCTGGCCGAGCTCAAACGCGAATGCCAGGTGCGCTTGGTGACTGACTCGCAATATGTCATGCAAGGCATCCAGGAGTGGATGCCGAACTGGAAGAAGCGCGGCTGGAAGACGGCCGCCAAGCAACCGGTCAAGAACGTGGATTTGTGGCAGCGCCTCGATGAGCAGGTCCAGCGTCACCAGATCACCTGGCAATGGGTGCGCGGCCATACTGGCCACCCGGGTAACGAGCGGGCCGATCAACTGGCCAATCGTGGTGTTGAAGAACTGAAATTGCGTTAAGCCTGCAGGAATATTTATGCGTAGCGTCGTACTCGATACAGAAACCACCGGCATGCCGGTCACCGATGGTCATCGCATCATCGAAATCGGTTGCGTTGAACTACAGGGCCGCAAGCTGACGGGCCGGCATTTTCATGTCTACTTGCAGCCGGATCGTGACATCGATGAGGGCGCTCTTGCGGTGCACGGTATTACCTCCGAGTTTCTGACTGGTAAACCGCGTTTTCGTGAAGTCGCCGATGAGTTTTTTGAGTTCGTCAAAGGCGCGCAGTTAATCATCCATAACGCCGCCTTCGACCTGGGCTTTCTCAACAACGAGTTTGCTTTGCTCGGCCAGCAAGAGCGCAGCGATCTCAGCGAGCACTGCACGGTACTGGATACCTTGATGCTGGCGCGTGGCCGCCATCCGGGCCAGCGCAACAACCTCGATGCCCTGTGCAAACGCTACGGCGTGGATAACTCCGGGCGCGACCTGCACGGCGCCTTGCTGGATGCCGAGATTCTCGCCGACGTTTATTTAGCCATGACCGGCGGCCAGACCAGTTTATTGCTGGCCGGCAATGCCAGTGATGGCGAAGAGTCCGGCAACAATCGGCAAGCCAGTGAGATTCGCCGCTTGCCGGCAGAGCGTAAGCTCACTCAGGTTATTCGGGCCAGCGAGGCCGAACTGGCCGAGCACGCCGTGCGCCTGGCGATCATCGCCAAAGCGGCCGGCGCACCGGCGTTGTGGGCGCAACTGGAGGCCCCGGTCAACGAGGGTTAAACGGCGCAGAATTATCGCCGCGCGACTTTTTCGTACAGTCTGACGCTTGTGGGGTTTCGCCGTTTCTGGCCAGCCTCTAACCTGAGGCGATAGGCAGCATCTGACTGCCCGCCTCAGGACGCCACAATGTATAAAGACTTAAAATTCCCCGTCCTTATCGTGCACCGTGACATCAAGGCCGATACCGTGGCCGGTGATCGGGTGCGGGCTATTGCTCGCGAACTGGAGCAGGACGGTTTCAGCATTCTCTCCAGCGCCACCTCGGCGGAAGGCCGTATCGTCGCCTCGACCCACCATGGCTTGGCCTGCATTTTAGTGGCCGCCGAAGGTGCTGGGGAAAACCGGCATTTGCTCGAAGACATGGTTGAGCTGATTCGAGTAGCGCGTTTGCGGGCTCCGCACTTGCCGATTTTTGCCTTGGGCGAGCAGGTCACCATCGAGAATGCCCCGGCCGAGGCCATGGCCGATCTCAATCAGTTGCGCGGCATTCTGTATCTGTACGAGGACACCGTGTCCTTTCTGGCCCGGCAAGTGGCGCGGGCGGCGCGCAATTACCTTGAGCGACTGTTGCCGCCATTTTTCAAGGCCTTGGTGCGCCACACCTCTGAATCCAACTATTCCTGGCATACCCCTGGTCACGGCGGTGGCGTGGCCTATCGCAAGAGCCCGGTGGGCCAGGCTTTTCACCAGTTTTTCGGTGAGAACACGCTGCGCTCGGACCTCTCGGTGTCGGTGCCGGAGCTCGGCTCCTTGCTGGATCACACCGGTCCCTTGGCCGAGGCCGAGGCTCGGGCGGCGCGTAACTTTGGCGCCGATCACACCTTCTTTGTGATTAACGGCACCTCGACGGCGAACAAGATCGTTTGGCATTCGATGGTGGCCCGCGATGATTTGGTCTTGGTGGATCGCAATTGCCACAAGTCGATTCTGCACTCGATCATCATGACCGGCGCCATCCCGCTGTACCTGTGTCCGACGCGCAATGAGCTGGGCATCATCGGGCCCATTCCGTTATCCGAATTTAGCCGTGAGGCGATCCAGGCCAAGATCGACGCCAGCCCGCTGGCCTGCGGTCGCGAGCCCAAGGTCAAGTTAGCGGTGATCACCAACTCGACCTACGACGGCCTCTGTTACAACGCCGAGCTGATCAAGCAAACCCTGGCCGGCAGCGTCGAGGTGCTGCACTTTGATGAGGCCTGGTATGCCCACGCGGCGTTTCACGAGTTCTATGCCGGCCGTTATGGGATGGGCACCAGCCGTGAGGAAAACGCCCCGCTGGTGTTCACCACCCACTCGACCCACAAGATGCTGGCGGCCTTTAGCCAGGCGTCGATGATTCATGTGCAGGACGGCGGCGCGCGCCAGCTCGATCGTGATCGCTTTAATGACGCCTTTATGATGCATATCTCCACCTCGCCGCAGTACAGCATCATCGCCTCTTTGGATGTGGCCTCGGCAATGATGGAAGGCCCGGCTGGGCGCTCGTTGATCCAGGAAACCTTCGATGAGGCGCAAAGCTTTCGCCGCGCCCTGGCCAATCTCAGCCAGAACCTGCCAGCCAACGATTGGTGGTTCAGCATTTGGCAGCCGCCGATGCCCGA
>MHZN01000280.1:19675-21851 GCA_001830395.1 Pseudomonadales bacterium RIFCSPLOWO2_12_59_9
CCGCCACCGCCGATTGGTTGCTGACGCCGGGCGCAGACTGGCACGGTTTTGGCGAGGTGGCCGATGACTATGTGTTGCTCGATCCGATCAAGGTCACCTTGGTTACGCCGGGCTTGACCGCCGGTGGTGCGCTGAGTGAGTGCGGGATTCCGGCGGCCGTGGTCAGTAAGTTTCTCTGGGAACGGGGCTTGGTGGTGGAGAAAACCGGGCTGTATTCCTTTTTGGTGCTGTTCTCCATGGGCATCACCAAGGGCAAGTGGAGCACGCTGCTGACCGAGCTGCTCGAGTTCAAGCGCCGCTATGACAGCAATGCTGCATTGCTTGATGTGCTGCCTTCAATCGCCACGGCGGGTGCTGGACGTTACAACGGCATGGGTTTGCGCGATCTATGTGATCAGTTGCATGCCTGTTACCGCGAAAACGCCACGGCCAAGGCGCTCAAGCGCATGTACACGGTGCTGCCGGAAATCGCCCTCAAGCCGGCCGATGCCTATGACAAATTAGTCCGGCGCGAGATCGAGGCGGTGCCGGTTGATCAACTCGAAGGACGCATCGCGGCGGTGATGTTAGTGCCATATCCGCCAGGCATTCCCTTGATTATGCCCGGTGAGCGTTTTACCCAGGCGACGCGCTCAATCATCGATTATCTGGAGTTTGCCAAGACGTTTGATCGCAGTTTTCCAGGCTTTGATTCGGATGTGCATGGCCTGCAACATCAAGACACTGCGCAGGGGCGTAGTTATAGCGTCGACTGTATTAAAGAGTAAGTTGGGGTGGCCGTTCGGCCGCATTTGCGTGCGGCTTGAACTGCCAGGCCAAGACCCGTCAACGCGCTGCGCAGCCCTGGTCTGACTCGTGCTGGATCAAGGAGTTAACGCTAGTATTGAAAAAACGACTCGAAGTGTGAGTGCGTGCCCTAGATCACAGTGGCCAGCATCGACATTTAGCTCATGCTTGTTATAGTTGGACGATCTAAGTCGATAACAAGATCTATGCGCGTGTGCGTGTTTTTTGCTGAGGAAGCCTGCTGTGTCCGACTACAAAGCCTTCTCGGGTAAGTTCCAATACAGACGCTTTCTGCTCTGCGGATCTGCTGTTGGCATCAGTTGCGCGCTATTACCGATTAGCCAAGCTGCTGCACGTGTATCGATAGTCGTAGGCTGCGCCCAGCCGCAACAGTGTTTCGCGCAGGAGGCGCACTAGCCAATGGTTACTGGAGTAACTTCCCTAAGTGTGGTTCGCGATGAGTTATTCACCACCATCGACGAAGCGGAGCTTGGGCTTGAGCAATTTATTGCTGAACGTGACAACGGCAGTCTGTTACAGCAAGCAGTTGAAAACTTGCAGCAAGTGCGTGGCACGCTCAAGTTAATCGAGCTGGCCGGTGCCGAGATGCTGGCCCAAGAGGTGTTGCAGCAGGCCACTGATATTCCCACCGGCGCAGGCCCGGAGCGTGATGGCCAGTTGTCGGCGTTAAGCAACGCGTTGCATGTGTTGCGTCGCTATCTTGAAATAGTCGATGCGCACCGTCAGGAAGTGCCGGAGTTGTTGTTGCCGGCCATCAATGAATTACGCCAAGCCGGTGCCCAGCCGGCGTTGCCAGAAAGCTTCTTCTTCAGCGTTCGCCTGGATCATGCGCGCCCGGCGACAAACACCCCCGCCATTATTCTTGATCCGCACAGTGTTGAAGTAAAACGCTTGCGGCACATGTATCAGATTGGCTTGCTCGGCTTCTTGCGCGAGGAAAACTCCACTGCCAGTTTGAAACTTATGCTGCGAGCCATGGCGCGGCTCGACAGTTTGCTCGCCAATGACGAACGCGGTCGGCTGTGTTGGATCGCAGCTGCGGCGCTTGAGGCGCAAATCGATGGTCAGCTATTGCCGCGTAAAACCCGCAAGGTTTTGTTTGCCCGGCTTGATCGTGAGCTTAAGCAGCTGTTGTTGTCGGCCAGCTATACCGCGCCACGCAATTTGCTTAAAGAGTTGCTGTACTTGGTGGTACTGGCCGACAGCCGCGGTGTACGCGCTACGCAAGTGCGTGAAATCTTTAGCTTGTTGCCGCTGCCTTTTACCGACCACTTGCTGGAAGAGTCTTATCAGCGCTTAGCTGGCCCTGGGCAGGCGGTCATGCGCTCACTGTCCTCGGCGATTCGCGATGAACTCAGCGGTCTGAAAG
>MHZN01000281.1 GCA_001830395.1 Pseudomonadales bacterium RIFCSPLOWO2_12_59_9
AAAACCCAGGTCGCGGCCCTTTAGCAGGTACCAGCTGGAGATCGCCAGCACGAACACGGCGCCGGTCACATAACCGGCCGCCACGGTGTGCACGAACTTGACCTGGGCCACCGGGTTGAACAACAGGGCGCTGAAACTGCTCAGCTCCATGCGCATGGTTTCGAAGTTGAACTCGGCGCCCACTGGGTTCTGCATCCAGCCGTTGGCGATCAGAATCCACAGCGCCGACAGGTTCGAGCCGATGGCCACCAGCCAGGTCACCGCCAAGTGTTGCACCTTGCTCAGGCGCTCCCAGCCGAAGAAGAACAGGCCGATAAAGGTCGATTCCAGAAAGAACGCCATCAGCCCTTCGATGGCCAGCGGCGCGCCGAAGATATCGCCGACATAGTGGCTGTAGTAGGCCCAGTTGGTGCCGAACTGAAACTCCATGGTCAGCCCGGTGGTGACGCCCAGCGCAAAGTTGATGCCGAACAGCTTGCCCCAGAACTTGACCATGTCCTGGTACACCTGCTTGCCGGTGATCACATACACCGACTCCATGATCGCCAGGATAAACGCCAAGCCCAGGGTCAGGGGCACGAACAGGAAGTGGTACATGGCCGTCATGGCAAACTGCAGACGGGATAGGTCGACGACGGTTTCCGAGATCATCTCGGGGTCTCCTCAAGGGCAGGCAAAGGCTTGGCAGGCGGTGTGGCAAGCAGGTGGGCGGCGACCTGGGCGGTGCCTTCGGGCGGCACTGTCGGCGCGCTGAACCAGATGGCTTTGATGGTCAGCAGCAGCGCCAGCTTGATCAGCAAAATCACCGCGAGTTCGCGCACCAGCGGAATGCGCCAAGGGGAAGGGCGATGTTGCCTGACAACTGCCATGGTCGTTCAGCTCCTATGGGTTTATGCCTTGATATAAAGCAATAAAAAAGGCCGCTTGGGCAGTGACCCGATGTCGCACGGGTACTGCTCAAGCGGCCGGGATGGCGCGCAGTGGTTTTTTCGGGCCTGTTAGCCGTCGAAACCCAGGCGGGTGCGCCAGCGGTTTTCCAGGGCGACGGTGTCTTGTTGGGAGGGGTGAAAGCCGGGTTTGTAATACTGCAGATAGGGCCGGATGAGGCCGGTGATATAGCCGTTGCGCGGGCCGAACAGGGCCTTGAGGCCATATTTCCAGCTGGACCAGTTGAACAGCTGGCCGTCCTTGCGCAGCAAGTCGAGCTGGAACCAGGCGATCACGCCGATAAACATCAGGCTGGTGCTGGCCATGGTCAGGGTACGCAGCCAGTAGCCGCCACCGACGGCCAGATAGGCATCATAGGCCACCGACTTGTGTTCGTTTTCCTCGATGGCGTGCCAGAGCCAGAGCTTGTACATGCGCGGATCGGTCATCTGCATATTGATGTCTTCGCGCGCAAGCAGTTGCTCGGCCATGGTCGCGGTGAAATGTTCGAGGGCGCAGGTGGCGGCCAGGCGCTGCTTCTTGGTGGTGAACTTGGTGACCCACTCCAGCAGCACCTTGATGCGCATATCGAGCACATCCAGGTCGATGCCGTGGGCCTGGGCGTAGTCGTTGTAGGTCTGGTGTTCTTTGGAGTGCATGGCCTCTTGGCCGATAAAGGCACTGATGTCTTTTTGCAGTTGCGGGTCTTCAATCTGCTTGCGCACGGCCCGCACGCTGTCGACAAAAAACTTCTCGCCGTGGGGAAACAGCGACGACAGGTTATTCATGAAGTGGGTCATGAAGGGGTCGCCACTCCACCAATATTTGCTGGTCTCGGCGAAGCTGAAATCCATCCGGCGCACCGGGAAATTGGCTTTAGGCAGCGGCGCTGCGGTGGCACTGATCGACATGATGAAGTCCTTTTGATGGGGGCCGCAGACTCAGTGCAGCCTTGATTGTTTTGGACTGCCAAGCCGTTACAGCACGCAAAGCAGGTGCTGCACTATTGGATTTTTTAACGCGCAAGACGAGGTCAAATCCGGCCATAACGGCGGACTTTAAGCCAACTTTTGATGGGCGAAGACGGGGCAGAAAAAAGGTGGGTTCAAGGTGCGCGCAGCTTTGGCGCGCCGACCATGGCAGTCATCGTCAGCGCCAGGCTGTTGGCCGGCACTTGGGTAATGCTGTGAGCGCAGCGCGGCGCTAGGGGATATCGCCGCGCTGCTTTCACGGGCTTGGCTTAGGCTGGCTGACAGCCCATCACCGCCTTGGTTTCGAGGAACTCCTCAATGCCCGCGGCGCCCCATTCGCGGCCGCTGCCCGATTGCTTGTAACCGCCGAAGGGCGCGCTCAGATCGAGGTTGGCGCCGTTCAGGTGGACCATGCCGGTGCGCAGACGCTTGGCCACCTTGCAGGCGCTCTCGACGCTGGCGCCATACACATAGCCGGAGAGGCCATAGACAGTGTCGTTGGCCATGGCGATGGCTTCTGCTTCGCTCTGGTAGGGGATGATGGTCAGCACCGGGCCGAAGATTTCTTCGCGGGCGATGGTCATCTGGTTGGTGGCGCGGCTGAACACCGTGGGTTTGACGAAGTAGCCACGGTTAATGCCGTCGGGACGGCCGCAACCGCCGCCGATCAGTTTGGCGCCTTCGCTGATGCCTTGCGCGATCAATGCCTGTACCCGCTGGAACTGGCGTTCGTTGGCGATCGGGCCAGTGGTGGTGGTCGGACTTTGCGGATCGCCAACGACCAGGGTGGCCAGTGCCGCGGCGGCGATTGCTTCGACTTCGTCGATACGGGCGGCGGGCACGAACATCCGCGACGGTGCGTTGCAGCTCTGTCCGGTGTTGCTCATCATGCTGAGCACACCGTGGGTTACTGCGGCGTGCAGATCGGCATCGGCGAGGATGATGTTGGCCGACTTGCCGCCGAGTTCCAGCGACACCACCTTGACGGTTTCGGCGGCGTGCTGCGCCACCGAGGTGCCGGCGCGGGTCGAGCCGGTCAGTGAAACCATGTCGACCAGCGGGTGCGACGACAGCAGCGGGCCGATCTTGGCGCCGTCGCCGTGGATCATGTTGAACACGCCGGCCGGGACACCGGCTTCGTGCAGGATTTCGGCGAAGATTTGCGCGGAGAAGGGCGCCAGTTCGCTTGGTTTCAACACCACAGTGCAGCCCGTGAGCAGTGCCGGCGCGACCTTGCAGACGATCTGGTTCATCGGCCAGTTCCACGGCGTGATCAGCGCGCACACGCCGACCGGCTCTTTCACCAGCAACGTGGTGCCCTGGGTCTGCTCGAAAGGAAAGTCCTTGGCCAACGCCAGCGTGGTTTGCAGGTGCCACAGGCCGATGGGGGCTTGCACCGGTTTGGCCAGGCTGTGCAAGGGCGCGCCCATTTCTTCGCTGATGGCGGCGGCCATGTCATCCATGCGCCGCTGGTAAATGCTGGTAATCCGGCTCAGCAGTTCGATGCGCGATTGCAGGGTGGTTTGCGAGAAGCTGGCGAAGGCCCGGTGTGCGGCGCCAATCGCGCGCTCGACGTCGGCGGGGCCGCCCAACAGGACGCTGCCGGCGACTTCTTCAGTGGCCGGGTTGATCACGTCGAAGGCGACCGCGCCCGCAGCCGGGGCTACCCACTGGCCATCAATGTAGAAGTTGTGATGAGTACGCATGATTGCTCCCTAACTAGTAGTTTGAGTGTGCGCCGATCAGGGCTGTGGCTGGCTTGCCGCCGCCAGCGCCGCCTTGTCTTTGTCGGCCCCGGTGGGGTCGATACAGATAATCGACGGGCGCATGTCTTCGATGGCGTAAGCCGGCAGGTTCGATGAGCTGGAGCAGACGCGACCGTCTTCGGTGAAGGCAAAATCACGCAGCACCGTCACCCGCGTCGGGCTGGCGTAACTCTGGAAGGTCTTGGTCGCCGGAGTGAAGCGCAAGATCCGATCCGAGTTGTTTGCCGCCATCCAGACGTCGCCGGTTTTGCGATCGACGTTCAGGGCATAGGGAGTTTCGTACTCACCCTCGGCCACGGCTGGGATCTTGTAGGTTTCAAAGGCCTTGGTGGTGGGGTCGAAGCGCATCAGTGCGTTTTCATCGAAGGCCGGAATCCAGAAGATCCCCTGGGCATCGAAGCGCGGCCGCCGTGGGCCCTTGAGCGGTGTGTCGTACTCGGTGATTTCCAGGGTGTTGGGGTCGATGCGGCCGATCTTGCTGGCGTAGAGCTTGGCATACCAGATGCTGCCATCCTGCGGATTGACGTCGATACCGTAGGGAAAGGCCATGATCTTCTCGCCGAAGAAGCGGTGATGCGACAGGTTGATCATCAAGGCTTTGTCTGGAACCCAAGAAGATAAACGCAGCAACGTCGGGAACAGGGTGTCGGTGACCCAGCGCAGGACGCCGTTGTGCGGCAAGCCAATGACGGTCATGGTTTCGGTTTTTGGATCGAAGCGACCCATCTGGTTTGAGGCGACAATGGTGAACCACACCACGTCGTTTTTATCGACGCGCAGTGTGTGGGGGTACAAGGCATCGTGGCCGATGGGGTAGCTCTTGAAGGCCTTCGTCAGTGGGTCGAACGACATCAAGGTGCTGGACAGCGAATTGGTGAACCAGACGCGCCCGTCGCTGGTTTCGCCCATGCTGTGCGGGCCGTGTTTGCCGGAAAACACGCCAATGGGTAAGGCCATCCCAGAAAATTTGCCGCCGCGCGGCAGGTCGACGTCGGGCAGATGGTTCTGCTCGATCTTGCCGGTCTTGCGGTCCAGGACCCAGAGAATGTCGTGCCCCTCATCGGTGCCGTAGACTTTCTGATCGTGCATCACGTCAGCGTCGTGAATAAAGGACATGGCATCGCCAATTAGCCATTCCTCCACTTTGGCCCGGGCCAATTCAGCGCTGGCGCCGTAGTTGTGCAGAGCCTGTACAGGTTTGCCGTCAAAACCGCGACTCAGCACATCAGCAAAATTCTCCTTCTGTGCGGCCGTCGGCATGGCCAAAATGCCCTCCATCTTGGTGATGGTACCTATCCACTGGTCATGGCTGCGCGGCATGCGCGTGGTCGAATTGCCCATCTGGTGACAGTAGTTGCACTGACTGACAAAGGGCGCGCGGTCCTTGGGGTCTTTCCAGGGCAGCTTGGCGTTGTGCGCCGAGGCCGCGAGTGCGTCGGAGGCGGCCTGGGGGGTGGCAAAAGGCTTGAGCGACAGATCGACGCGTGCCAACTCATCGACCGCCACATTCTGGGTAATGCGATTGTCTGCGTAGTTGGCCAGCCGCACGCGGATATCCAGCGCACCGGCATACGCGTTGCGGATGCTGTACTGGCCCTGGGCATCGGTATAGACCGTCTCGCGTTTTTGCTTGGTCGCATCAAACACCGTGACCATGGCGCCAAAGGCGGGCTTGCCGTCGGGCAAGAGCACCGTGCCGGTGAAGGATGCCGCGTGAGCGCTGGCGGCCACGCCTAAAAGGCCGGCAAGTGCCAGGCAAATCCGCAGCGTGGAGTGAATCAAATGATTTGGGTTCATGGTTGCGTTCCCTGAGGGTGTTTTCAATTTGCTGTGCATGCTGGGCAAGGCTCAAGCGCGTGCTTGAAACCACTCCGGGAGCGGCTTGCTCAGGCGCAGCGAGCCAAGGATTGCGATGGACAGCAAGGACATCAGCGGTCCGCCAGTGAGCAAGTTGAGCAGCAGCATGGCGCCGGCAATGTCCAGCTTGAGATCGCCCAAGCCGTCGCCCAGCCAAAGCATCAGGATCAACACCAGACCGCTGAGTTGATTGAGCAGCATGACCCATTCGAACAGTTTGAAAGCGCGCCCGCGCCACAGCAGCACGGCCTGCAGAAACAGGCAGACGGCGGGAACGAAATAGCCACTGGCGCTCATGCCCATAAAGGCCATAAAAATGCTGGAAGCGAGCAGCAAGGTTGCGAACAGCGCTGCCTGTGTCGGACGGATCGCGGATTTCATCGTGAGCCCCTCAGGTTGATCAAGAACATTTACTTTAATGATTTGCCTTGGCGGTAAATTGACTTTGCGCGCCAACTTCGCCAAGGTTTGTGCATGACAATCAAACCTTCCTGCGGTTCGCGATGAGCGCCTGGGTCCGTAGCGGCGCCTTGGTCGGCGCACCGCGACTGATTGACGAGCTCGGCGGTGATGCAGCCGCGCTGGCGCTCAGCGCAGGTATCGACGCCGCGGCCTTTGGTGACCCTGAATTTCCTGTGCCCACCGCTGCAGTGGTCAGCTTTCTTGAGTCGGCAGCGGCCAGTTGCTGCTGTGACAGTTTTGGCCTGCGCTTGGCGCAGCGGCAAGATATGTCATTGCTGGGGCCGCTCTGGTCCTTGGTGCAAAGCTCAACCACTGTGGGTGAAATGCTAGCGGATCTTGCCCGAGTGTTTTTTTTGCATACCACCGGCGTGCTGCTCTCGCTGGAATCCGCCAAAGGCGGCTTGCTCTTGAATTATCAGCTGGCGACTGGAGCGGGCGCCGCAGACCGGCATACCACGGAGTTGGGCATTGCCATTCTGGTGAACGAGTTATCTAAAAGTAGTCCGAACTGGAAGCCCAAGCGCATTTTTTTCCGACACGGCCCACCGAAGGATCTTCGTTTGCATCGGCAAATTTTCGGTAGCCACATCTCATTTAGTGCCGATCGCAATGCGTTATTTATTGAGGATGCAATACTCGCGATGCGCTATGGCTCGGGTGACAGCGAGACCCATCGGATGCTCGCCACACGTTTCAATGCCCAGTGCAAACAACTGCCCGAGTTGTTCAGGACCCAAACCGAGTCTGCGATTCGTTCGCTGATGTCGGTCGCAACCTGCGACGTGGTGTGCGTGGCGAAAGTCTTGAATCTGTCGACGCGTAGCCTGCAGCGCTATCTGATCAAGGAAAACACCAGCTTTAGTGCGGTCCTGGATGGGGTGCGCGCGGACCTGGCGTTGAAGTATCTACGCCAATCCGAGCTGCCCATCGCGGCAATTGCCGAGCTGCTCGGTTTTTCCGAGACCAGCGCACTGACGCGGGCTTGTCGGCGTTGGTACGGGCAGAGTCCACGGACTTTGCGGTTGGCTTGAGATGGGTACATTGATGCTTGCGAATGACTGAACAGCGGTTCGGTATGCGCAGCGGGCCTGCATTGCACAGGCCCGCACGGGGCAATCAGTTTTCCAGGTTGCCGCCCGCCAAGGCGCACAACTCAATGGAGTTGGTGATGTCCACTTCCTTGCCTTCAGCCACCAGCAGGCCGTTTTGCTGAAAGCGGGTGAATACCCGCGATACGGTTTCTACCGCCAGGCCCAGGTAGTTGCCGATTTCGTTACGCGACATGGCCAGGCGGAACTGATTGGCGGAGAAACCCCGGGCACGGAAACGTGCCGACAGGTTGACCAAAAAGGTGGCGATGCGTTCATCGGCGGTTTTTTTCGACAGCAGCAACATCATTTGCTGATCGTCGCGAATTTCGCGGCTCATGATGCGCATCAGCTGGCGGCGCAACTGCGGCAGTTGCAGGGCCAGTTCATCCAGGCGCTCGAAGGGGATTTCGCACACCGAGGTGGTTTCCAGGGCCTGGGCCGAAACAGGATAAGTTTCGCTATCCATGCCTGACAGCCCCACCAGCTCGCTGGGCAGGTGGAAACCGGTTATTTGCTCTTCGCCGGCATCGGTGACGCTAAAGGTCTTTAAAGCGCCGGCGCGCACGGCAAACACCGAATTGAAGGTGTCGCCTTGGCGAAACAGGAAATCGCCCTTTTTCAAAGGACGACCGCGCTTGACGATTTCGTCGAGCGAATCCATGTCTTCCATGTTCAGCGATAACGGCAGGCACAACGAAGACAAACTGCAGTCTTTACAGTGCGCTTGAGTTACAGGGCGAGCCTTGTTGATCTCTGACATGAGGATTTCCTTAAGGGCGCAAATAATGCCGCTAAGGGTAACGCAGGCGTTCAGCTAGAGCTAGGCGGCTGTGTAATCTGTTCGATTGTTCAGGTTTCCAGATGCGGCCCGCAAGGGCCCGCCGCGCTGGGTTATGGGCTTAAATCACCCGCGAGAAACGCTGGGTGGTCATGGCGCTGAGGTAGCGGTCAAACAGCATGCAAACCGAGCGCACCAACAAGCGCCCGGCCGGGCGAATATCAATGCTGTGGGCATCCAGATCGATCAGCCCGTCTTTGGCCATTTGCTCAAGTTGCGGCCAGACAACGGCGAAATAATCAGCGAAAGCAATGCTAAAGCTGGCTTCGATGGCGGCGAAATCCAGGCGAAATTCACAGATCAGTTGCTGAATCACGGCGCGGCGCAGCCGATCATCTTCGTTGCACAGCAGGCCGCGGCAGGTGGCTAGCTGCTCGTTGTCGAGGCTTTGTTGATAGATGGCGATATCACTGCTGTTTTGGCAGTAGAGGTCGCCAATCTGGCTGATCGAAGACACCCCAAGGCCGATCAGGTCACAATGGCCATGGGTGGTGTAGCCCTGAAAGTTGCGTTGCAGGGTGCCGTCTTCCTGGGCGCTGGCCATTTCGTCATCGGGCAGGGCAAAGTGGTCCATGCCGATGTAGCGGTAGCCGGCGGCGGTTAGCTGCTCAATGCTGTTTTGCAGCATGGCCAGTTTGTCCGCAGGCAAAGGCAGGTCGTCACTGTTGATCCGCCGTTGCGGCAAGAAGCGCTCGGGCAAATGGGCGTAGTTAAACACCGAGAGGCGATCCGGTTGCAGGGCGATGATGGCGTCGACGGTGCGGGCGAAGCTTTCCGGGGTCTGCTTGGGCAAGCCGTAGATCAGGTCGATATTGATTGAGCGAAATTGCAGGGTGCGCGCCGCGTCGACTATGGCGCGGGTTTCTTCAAGGCTCTGGAGGCGATTTACCGCTCGCTGCACCTCCGGGTCTAGGTCTTGCACGCCCAGACTGACGCGGTTGAAACCGAGTTCGCGGAGCAAACCCATGGTTGACCAATCGGCTTCGCGCGGATCAATTTCGATGCCGTAATCGCCGGAGTCATCATTGGCCAAGTTGAATTTGCTGCGCAGTTTGGCCATCAGCCGGCGCAGTTCATCGTGGCTGAGAAAAGTCGGCGTGCCGCCGCCCAGATGCAGTTGCTCGACCTGTTGATTAGGCGCGAGGTGACAGCTGATCAGGTCGATTTCTTTTTCCAGTCGTTCCAGATAAGGCAGCGCCCGGCCCCGGTCTTTGGTGATGACTTTGTTGCAGCCGCAGTAGTAGCAAATGTTGGCGCAAAAAGGCACGTGCACATACAGCGACAACGGGCGTTGGGCTTTGCGACTGTCACGCAAGGCGTGCAGCAGTTCAAACGAACCTATGCCATCGTGAAATTGCACGGCGGTTGGGTACGAGGTGTAGCGTGGGCCGGCTTGATCGTAGCGGCGGATCAGATCGGTGTCCCAGCGAATGGCGTCGAGCATGCGGACGGTTCCCGGTTTGGCTGGCCTGAGTTCAGGAGGCATGCCGGGCAGTTTAAATAGACTTGCTGGAGGTGATCTTGACCTGTATCAACCGGACTGGCTGGCGCTCGCCGCGCCATGTGCGCCGTGCCCCATTAGCCAGGCTTGGTGAGGGCCGGGCAGGGTCCACAGACCAAAGAGGATGACCAATAGGCCGCCGGCCATGCGGATGTTGCGTTTGCGCAGCAAGCGATTCACTCGCTCGGCCGCCAAACCGCTGGCCAGCAGCACCGGCCAGGTGCCCAGCCCAAATGCCAGCATCAGCAGCGCGCTGTCGACGGCGCTGCCCTGGCTGGCCGCCCAGAGCAGGGTGCTGTAGACCAGGCCGCACGGCAGCCAGCCCCAGAGTGCGCCCAGTAGCAGCGCCCGAGGCAGGCTGGTGACCGGCAGCAGACGTTTGGAGAACGGCTGAATATAGCGCCAGAGGCCGCGCCCCAGCGCCTCGATACGGGTCAGCCCGCTCCACCAGCCACCCAGATACAGGCCCATGCAAATCAGCAGCAATCCGGCGGCTATGCGCATGCCCATGGCCGCCGGGCTATTGGCCAGCGCCCA
>MHZN01000282.1 GCA_001830395.1 Pseudomonadales bacterium RIFCSPLOWO2_12_59_9
GCTGATCGGTGACCGCCACCGCCGGCATGCCCGCGGCGGCGGCGGCCTTGACCAAGGGCTTAACCCGCACCAAACCGTCGATCAGGGAAAACTCAGTATGCAAACGCAGGTGAACAAAAGTGGCGGGCATACACATCCTATATAAAACGCAAAAACGACAAGGCCCGGATTGTACCGGGCCTTGCTGGAAACATCAGCTTGCTAGCTGAAGACTATTAACCTAACCGGCATGCCGTTTGGCCCGACGCGCTCAGTTTAAAGCTGCTCAAGCAACTTGCGCACCGGTGCAAACGAGCGCCGGTGAATCGGCGTTGGCCCGAGACGCTGCAGCGCCTCGAGATGGACTGGCGTCGGGTAACCTTTGTGGCCGGCGATGCCATAGCCGGGGTACTGACGATCAATCGCCTGCATCTCCCGGTCGCGGCTGACCTTGGCCAGAATCGAGGCGGCGGCAATCGCCGGCACCTGGCTATCGCCTTTAATCACCGCGGCGCTGGGCACATCCAGCACCGGGCAACGATTGCCGTCGATCAGCGCCAGCCTGGGCGTAACACTGAGCCCGGCGACAGCACGCTGCATGGCCAGCATGGTGGCGTGGAGAATATTCAGCTGATCGATTTCCTCCACTTCGGCCCGGGCGATGCACCAGGACAAGGCCTTTTCGCAGATTTCATCGAACAGTTGCTCACGGCGGGCAGCGGTGAGTTTTTTCGAGTCATTCAAGCCCAAAATTGGCCGCGCCGGATCGAGAATCACCGCGGCAGTCACCACCGCGCCACAGAGCGGACCGCGGCCGACTTCATCGACTCCGGCCACCAGTGCTTCGACCAGGGTGAAATCCAGCCCTAGCTGCATGGCTGGCCCGCAATCAATGCCAGCACGGCATCGGCCGCCTGGGCCGAAGCATCCAAGCGCAAGCTAGTATGGATAGCCGCAAACTCACGGGTCTGGCTGGCGCCGTTGTCCAGCAACGGCAACAACTGCGCTGCCAAGGCCGCCGGCGTTGCCGCATCCTGAATCAACTCCGGCACCAACAAACGGCCCGCGAGCAGATTGGGTAAGGACAAATAAGCGCTCTTAACCAGTTGTTTGAGAATCCAGTAGGTCAGCGGCGCGACCTTATAAGCCACCACCATGGGCCGCTGACAGAGCAAGGCCTCAAGGGTGGCGGTACCGGAGGCGATCAGTACCGCATCACAGGCCGCCAACGCCTCGTGGGACTGGCCATCGAGCAGGGTCAGCGGCAAGTTGCGTCCAACCAACAAGGCCTCTAGCTGCACACGCCGCTCAGGACTGGCGCACGGCAGCACAAACTGCAGCTCCGGCCGCGCTTGCAGCAACAACTCGGCGGTATCGAGAAACAGGCCGCCAAGCTTGCCCACTTCACCGCCACGACTGCCGGGCAACAAGGCCACCACAGCGCCCTGCGCAGACAAACCTAGCGCCGAACGGGCAGCGCCACGATCAAGCTGCAGGGGAATGGTGTTGGCCAGCGGATGACCGACAAAACGTACCGGCACTTGCTGAGCCTGATAAAACTGCGCTTCGAAGGGAAACAGGGTCAGCATCAGGTCGCAACCTTCGCGGATCTTCAGCACCCGCTTCTGCCGCCACGCCCACACCGAAGGGCTGACGTAGTGCACGGTCTTGATTCCGGCACGGCGCAGTTTGAGTTCGATATTGAGGGTGAAGTCCGGTGCATCGATGCCAATAAAGACATCCGGCCGCTGCTCAATCAAGGTGTTGATGAGACGTTTGCGCCGCGCCAACAATTCCGGCAGCCGGCCCAATACCTCGACCAGGCCCATCACCGACAGACGCTCCATAGGGAAGTAGGAGCACAAGCCTTGAGCCTGCATGCGTGGGCCGCCGACACCGATAAATTCGATCGTCGGATGCTGCGCTCGCAGGGCTTGCATCAAGCCGGCGCCGAGAATATCGCCAGAAGCCTCCCCAGCGACCAGGGCCACCCGCAAGACAGCGGCGCTGTTCAGCGGGTAATACCGCGAGTGGAGGCCTGCACTGAATCGCGAAACAATGCGACTTCCGGGTATTGCGCGGCGGCCTCACTCATTTCACTCAAGGCTTGCTCGATGGTCAGGCCTTGGCGATAGACAATCTTGTAGCAGCGTCGCAACGCCTGGATCGCCTCGGCGCTGAAACCACGGCGGCGCATGCCTTCAAAATTCATGCTGCGCGCTTCGGCCGGGTTACCGACCACTGTGACGAACGCCGGCACATCCTTACCAATCGCCGTACCCATGCCGGAGAAGCTGTGGGCGCCGATCCGGCAAAACTGATGCACCAGGGTAAAACCGGAAAGAATCGCCCAATCATCAACCAGCACATGGCCGGCCAACGCAGTGTTATTGACCAGGATGCAATGGTTGGCAATCACACTGTCATGCCCAATATGCACATAGGCCATCAACAGATTGTGATCGCCGATGGTGGTCTCAGAACGGTCTTGAATGGTGCCACGGTGAATGGTCACCCCTTCACGAATTACGTTGTGATCGCCAATCACCAGGCGGGTATCTTCACCCTTGTATTTCAAATCTGGGGTGTCTTCACCGACCGAAGAGAACTGATAAATTCGGTTATGCCGACCAATCTTGGTTGGCCCTTTGATAATGACGTGCGGGCCAATAGCCGTACCCTCAGCGATTTCCACATCCGCGCCAATGATCGACCAAGGGCCGACCTGGACGTCATCCGCCAGTTTGGCTGACGGATCGATAATGGCGCGAGGGTCAATCAAACTCATATTTTACGTTCCGCACAGATAATTTCAGCCGAGCAAACTTCTTTGCCATCGACAGTAGCCTTGCAGGAAAACTTCCAGATACTGCGCTTACAGCTAATAAATGTAGCCTCGAGAATCAACTGATCCCCCGGCACCACGGGCTGGCGAAAGCGCAATTTGTCTGAGCCGACAAAGTAATAAAGCACGCCATCGGCAGGCTTCACGTCCATCATCTTGAAACCCAGAATCCCGGCGGCCTGCGCCATGGCCTCGATAATCAACACGCCCGGCATAATCGGAAACTGCGGGAAATGCCCGTTGAAAAACGGCTCATTGATGCTGACATTTTTATAAGCGCGAATCTGCTTAGCGTCTAGATCCAAGTCCACCACCCGATCGACCAGCAAGAACGGGTAACGATGGGGCAAGTATTCGCGAATCTGGTTGATGTCCATCATGTTCGGGGAAGCCTGTAGTGAAGGTTGGAGCCGCGGAAGATTCGCGGATCAGGGCTCTGAAGAGTCCTGACCCTTTGCGGTCACGGCTGCCAGACGTTTTTCGAGTTGCTGCAGACGTTTAGCCATGTCATCTAACTGGCGAAAACGCGTGGCACTTTTGCGCCATTCGGCCGAAGGCTGCATGGCCGTACCCGAGGAATAAGAGCCCGGCTCGGTAATTGAACGGGTGATCATGGTCATACCGGTAATAAAGACGTTATCGCAAACTTCAATATGCCCGACCAAACCCGCCCGGCCCGCGATCATGCAATGCTTACCGACCTTGCTGCTACCGGAGATACCCGCACCGCCAGCCATCGCCGTGTGATCACCGATCTGCACGTTGTGGGCGACCATAATCTGGTTATCCAGTTTTACGCCGTTGCCGATAATGGTATCGGCCAGCGCGCCGCGATCGATGGTGGTATTGGCGCCAACTTCAACGTCGTCGCCCAAGGTGACACCACCAATCTGGGCAATTTTCTGCCAGATGCCTTTCTCGTTGGCAAAACCAAAACCATCGGCGCCCAGCACTGCGCCGGACTGAATCACCACCCGCTTGCCAATACGCACGTCGTGATAAAGGGTCACGCGCGGCGCGAGCCAGCCATCACTATCTATCTGCGAGCGCGCACCAATAAAGCAATGGGCACCAATGCTGACGCCGGCGCCAATCTGCGCAGCACTCTCGACCACTGCATAAGCACCAATGCTGGCGCTGGCATGCACCTGCGCATCGGCGGCAATCAGCGCAGTCGGATGCACGCCGGCAGCCGCGACCGGTTTGCGATCAAACAGATGGGACAGCTGCGCGTAGGCCAAATACGGATTAGCCACCAGTAAGGCGTCCCCGGCGTAACCTTCAGCATCCGCAGGGGTCAGCAGCAAGGCGGCGGCTTTGGTATCGACCAGGTATTTGCGATATTGCGGGTTGGCCAAAAAGCTCAGCTGCCCCGCTTGCGCCTCTTGCAAGGTCGCCAGGCCGCGGATCTGTTTATCCGCGGCGCCGCGTAAAGTAGCGCCCAAACGTTCGGCCAACTGGCCGAGAGTAAAAACGACCGCACTCATAATTAACGCTGCTGATTCATGCGCTCAATAACTTGGCGGGTGATGTCGTACTGCGGCTTCACATCAACCACTGCGCCGCGCTCAAGCACCAAGTCATAGTTGCCTTGCTTGATAACCTCTTCCACCGCCTTGTCCAACTTTGGCTTCAGCTGCTTAAGCATTTCACGGTCAGCAATGGCCTTGGCTTCATTCAGTTCTTTAGACTGAAATTGGAAGTCGCGAGCTTTTTGCTTGAACTCCAACTCAAGACGCTCACGCTCGCCTTGCTGCATTTTCTCGCCACCTTTAACCAACTTATCCTGAATGCTTTTAGCGCCGCTTTCCAAGGACTTCAATTTGGTCAGCTGTGGGCCAAATTTCTTCTCCGCATCGACTGCGTATCGCTTGGCAGAGTCAGACTCCAGCAACGCCATTTGATAGTTCATCACTGCGATTTTCATCTCAGCGAAAGCTGGAGTGGCCATCAAAGCTGCCATGCACAGAACCACTTGAGTCAACTTACGCACTTTGTTACTCCTGCAACGAAACTGTTGTCGTTAGTAAAAATTAACCGTTGATTAAAAGGTTTGGCCGAGCGAGAACTGGAATATCTGGGTTTCGGCGTTATCCGGTTTCTTGATCGGGGCTGCCAAGCTGAAGCTTAGTGGGCCAAAGCCGGTAATCCAGGTCAAGCCAACACCGGTGGAAATAGCCAGGTCGCCCAGGTTGGGATTACTGCACTCACCTGGCTCATAACTGCTGTCGCAATTGGTCTGGAAGACATTACCAACGTCCAAGAACAGCGAAGTACGCAGCGAGCTCTGATCCTTGATAAAAGGCAGCGGGAACAGCAACTCAGCACCACCCTGAACCAACACGTTACCACCGAAAGGCAGCGGATCCTGATCCGGGTCGGTGTAGATGCCCGTCTCTGGATTGTAGCCATTAACGTTAGCCGGACTGTTTACCGGTTGGTTTGGATAAGCTCGGCTCGGCGTACTTCTTGGACCCAGCGAACTGTCTTGGAAACCACGAACCGAGCCAAAACCGCCGGCATAGTAGTTCTCATAAAATGGCAAGCCGTTACTGGAACCATAGCCATCGCCATAGCCCAACTCGGTATGGAAGCGCAAGGTGGTGGCCTGGGTCAGCGGCTTAAACACCTGACCACGGTAATCCAACTTGAAGAACGACAAATCACTGCCCGGCACCGTAGCCTGCAGCACCACACTTTGCGAGTTACCACGGGTTGCCAGCACACCTTTGTTCAAGGTCGAATCGGACCAGCCAACCGAGGCTTTAAAGTTAGTGAAGCTGCCGCCTTCTTGCGTAATGAAATCCTGAATTTGCTGCACGGTATAACTACCTGTGCTCAGGTCATCCTGCTGCACGGTCAAGCCGTAGGTCAGCCGGGACGTTTCAGTCAGCGGATAACCGATGGTTGCACCAACACCCTTGCTATCGATCGCATAGCTCGATACGTCAGTGTTCAGCTCATCGTAATCGGTCTTACGGAAGAAGGCGTTGTAGCCCAAGCTGACGCCATCTACTGTCCAGTAAGGGTCAACAAAGCCAAAGTTCACCGCGCTCTGATACTCACTGCGAGTAACCCCGAAGTTAACCTTGTTACCGGTACCGAGGAAGTTGTTCTGACTGATCGAACCACCGAGGATCAAACCGGCATTCTGGGCAAAACCGACGCTGGCGGTAATAGAGCCGGAGGCCTGTTCTTCAACGCTGTAGTTCACGTCAACCAGGTCATCGCTGCCCGGTACTTTCGGGGTTTCGACTGTGACTTCCTTGAAGTAACCCAGACGCTCCAAACGCACCTTGGATTGATCAATCAGGTAAGTCGAGGCCCAGCCGTCTTCCATCTGGCGCATTTCGCGGCGCAGCACTTCATCTTCAGTCTTGGTGTTACCACGGAAGTTAATCCGGTTAACGTAAGCGCGCTTAGACGGGTCGACCACGAAAGTAATAGCAACAGTGTTGTTATCGTCATTGGCTTCCGGGACACCGTTAACGTTGGCAAAGGTATAGCCATCGTTACCCAAACGGCGGGTCAGCAGTTCGGACGTGGTGGTCATCAGCTTGCGCGAGAACACCTGGCCCGGTTGCACCAACAACAGCGCCTTCAACTCTTGCTCAGGAACCTTTAGGTCACCGCTGAGTTTGACATCGCTGACGGTGTATTTATCGCCTTCATCGACGTTAACCGTGATGTAAACGTGTTGTTTGTCTGGGGTAATGGATACCTGTGTCGAGGTGATATCCATGTGGATATAGCCGCGGTCGAGGTAGTAAGAACGCAAGCGCTCCAAGTCACCGGAAAGCTTTTCACGCGAGTATTTATCGTCGCTCTTGAAGAATGACAACCAGTTGGTGGTCTTCAACTCAAACAAATCGCCCAGGTCTTCATCGCTGAATACGCTGTTGCCGACCACGTTGATGTGTTGAATGGCCGCAACCGAGCCTTCGTTGATATTGATCTTCAGCGCCACGCGGTTGCGCGGCTGCGGCACCACTTCGGCTTCAATCTCGGCCGAGTAGCGACCCTGCGATACATATTGGCGGTGCAATTCGTTACGCACGCCTTCGAGGGTGGCGCGCTGAAAAATTTCGCCTTCAGCCAACCCCGACTGAGTCAAACCTTTGAGCAGGTCTTCGGTTTTAATCGCCTTGTTGCCTTCAATCTCGATACCCGAGATCGATGGCCGCTCAACCACACTGACAATCAGCACATCGCCATCGCGGCCTAGCTGAATATCCTGGAAAAAACCGGTTTTAAACAATGCCCGCGTCGCTTCAACCAACTGACGGTCATCGACTTTCTCGCCGACGTTAACCGGCAAAGCGCCGAATACGCTGCCAGCGGAAACCCGCTGCAGGCCATTAACACGGATATCGGAGACAGTGAAGGACTCAGCGTGAACTTCAGTGATCATCAGTGCGGCGAGCACCGCAGTTAGGAGCAGACGTTTCATGAAGTCCTTTCTTTTATTAACTGACAATAAAAATCTGCTGCAAAAGGCGGCAGATTCAAAAACAGGCTTACAGCTTGCGTTTACGATTCAGAACCGCCCCAGATCGTTTACCAAGGCGAGCAGCATTATGCCGACGATCATGCTGATACCGATCTGCATACCCCACGCTTGCACCCGCTCCGACAAGGGACGCCCACGGGCCCACTCGACCAGATAAAACAGCAGATGCCCCCCATCCAGCACGGGTATTGGCAATAAATTCAGCACCCCCAAGCTAATACTCAGATAAGCGAGGAAATTAAGAAAATCCCCGAAACCCGACTGAGCAGAAGCGCCCGCCACTTTAGCAATGGTTATCGGCCCACTCAAGTTTTTTACCGAGAGCTCGCCAATCAGCATTTTTTTCATGGAGTTGAGGGTCAGCACGCTCATGGTCCAGGTGCGCTGCAAGCCTTCAACCACGGCTTCGGCCGGATTGAAGCTGACTTCACGAAGCATATCCGCCGGCCACTCGGGAGCCTGCACGCCAGCCCCCAAATAACCGCTACGGGCTTTGTCATCACCACGCACGGTCAGCGTCACCGGCACTTCGATGGTTTGATTGTCGCGCTGCACGCTGAACAGCACCCGCTGCGCAGCCATGCCACGCACCTGCTCAACCACTTGCTGCCACTGAGTCAACGCCACACCGTTAAGCGCCAACAGCCGATCACCTGCTTTAAGCCCGGCCGCCAGGGCTGGACCTTCAGGATCAAATTCGGCCAACACCGGCGCGATTCCTGGACGCCACGGACGAACGCCCAGCGCGCTAATCGGATCAGGCTCAGCCACACCCTGCAACCAGTCGTGCAACGGCAATTGATGAGTGGTTTCTACATTGGAATCCGCTTCACGCACCAACACTTCAAGCGTGCCACTCTCACCCAAGCGTCGAACCAACTGCAGATTAACCGCTGCCCAGCCACTGACAGGCTCACCATCAACCGCCACCAACTCTTGACCTGCCTCCAGACCTGCACTGGCAGCTAGGCTAGCCGGCTCAACGGCGCCGATCACCGGGCGCACTTGCTGGCTGCCAAGCATGGCCAGCAACCAGAAAAACACGAAAGCGAGAATAAAATTTGCCAGTGGCCCGGCCGCCACAATGGCGATGCGTTGTCCCACCGTTTTGCGCGTAAAGGCTTGCTCCAACTGCTCCGCCGGCACTTCACCTTCGCGCTCATCGAGCATTTTCACATAGCCGCCCAGCGGTATTGCCGCCAGCACGAATTCGGTGCCTTGCCGATCGTGCCAGCGCAGCAACGGCGTACCAAAACCAACGGAAAAACGCAGGACTTTCACGCCACAACGGCGCGCCACCCAAAAATGCCCAAACTCATGAATGGTCACCAGCACCCCAAGGGCGATCAGGGTACCGAAGAGCATATACAGCGCACTCATTGATTCTCTCCGACGCTAGCGCCCATGGCGCAGTAACCATTGTTCGGCAAGCTGACGGGCCTGGGCATCGGCCTGCAGCACGCCATCAAGGCTTTCGACTGCAATTGTCGGCACAAGATTCAATACCTCGGCAATAACACTGGCGATCTCGGGAAAGCGGATGCGCCGCTGCAAGAACGCCTGCACCGCCACCTCATTGGCCGCATTCAACAGAGCCGGCGCACTGCCGCCCGCATCGGCCGCGTCACGGGCAAGGCGCAAGCAGGGAAAACGCGCCTCATCGGGAGCCTGGAAATCCAGCCGTGCTATGGCGAACAAATCCAGCGGCGCCACACCCGAGTCGATCCGTTCCGGCCAGGCCAAGGCATGACTGATGGGGGTACGCATGTCCGGATTGCCCAACTGCGCCAGCACTGAACCATCGACATAGTCGACCAGCGAATGAATCACGCTTTGCGGATGAATCAGCACTTCAATTTGCGCAGGCTTGGCGTCAAACAACCAACAGGCCTCGATCAACTCCAGGCCTTTGTTCATCATACTGGCGGAATCAACCGAAATTTTGCGACCCATCGACCAATTGGGATGGGCGCAGGCCTGCTCGGGGGTAACGGCCTGCAACTGTTCAAGTGGCGTCTGCCGAAAGGGTCCGCCGGAAGCGGTCAGCAAGATCCGCCGCACCCCGACCTGGCTCAGACCACGGCCATAATCGCCGGGCAAACACTGAAAAATCGCGTTGTGCTCGCTGTCGATCGGCAGCAATACCGCGCCGCTTTTGCGCACCGCCTGCATAAACAAGGCGCCGGACATCACCAAGGCTTCCTTGTTGGCCAGCAGCACTTTCTTGCCTGCCTCAACGGCGGCCAGGGTCGGTTTTAAACCGGCGGCGCCGACTATGGCGGCCATGACCGCATCGACCTCAGGGTGGGCTGCCACTTCACACAGGCCCGCCTCACCGACCAGCACCCGGGTAGTTAAGCCACCCGCCTGCAGCGCGCCTTGCAACTCAACGGCCACGGCAGCAGTAGGCACCACTGCAAAGCGCGGGCGAAAGCGCAGACACAGTGCCTCTAACTCCATCAGGCGACTAAAACCGCTGAGGGCAAACACCTGATAGCGTTCGGGGTGACGAGCAATGACATCCAGGGTGCTCAGGCCGATCGAGCCCGTAGCCCCCAGCACGCTGATCTGCTGCAGTTGACTCACAGCTGACCCCAGCCAACCGCCCAGAGCAGCAGCGCAAAGAGTGGAATCGCCGCCGTCAGGCTATCGATCCGATCGAGAATGCCGCCATGCCCCGGCAGTAAATTACTGCTGTCTTTAATCCCAGCCTCGCGCTTGAACAGGCTCTCGGTCAGATCACCGACCACCGAGACCATCACCAGCAACGCGGTACCGGCCAGCGCCAGCAACAGCTCCGCCCCCGACCAGTGGCGATACAAACCAACGCCCAAGGCAATCAACAAACAGGTCAGCAGACCACCAAACACGCCCTCCCAACTCTTGCCGGGACTGACCTGCGGCGCCAACTTACGCTTGCCAAAGGCACGACCGGAGAAATAAGCACCAATATCGGCACCCCAGACCAACACCATTACCGCAATGATCAAGCCATTACCCAGCGGCCACTGCTTGAGCAGCATCAAGCCCTGCCAGGCCGGCAGCAGAATCAACAAGCCGATCAGCGGCTTGCTCAGCGGCGCATGCAAATACGCCTTACTCGCTGGATAAGTCACCACCAGCAAGGTCGCCACCAGCCACCAGACCACGGCGGCTAAAAGCAGCCAAGGCGCCAATTGCGGCAACAGGTACAGCACGCTTAACAAAGCGGCAACCACAGCGCCATAGGCAACCCGCAAAGGCTGACTTGTAGCCCCAGCTAACTGCGCCCACTCCCAGCCGCCCAGCGTCACCACCGCGCCAATAAACAACGCAAACTGCCAGCCATCCAGGAAGAAGAAACCACCCAAAGCCACCGGCAGCAGCAGCAACGCCGTTATGATTCGTTGTTTAAGCATTACTGGCGGGCCTCAGCTTGCACTTGTTCGCTCGTTTTACCGAAGCGGCGCTGGCGGGTAGCGTAATCAGCCAGCGCGGCGCGCATGGCATGGTGCTTGAAGTCCGGCCAGAACAGGTCGGAGAAATACAACTCGGCATAGGCCAGCTGCCACAACAAAAAGTTGCTGATGCGATGTTCGCCACCGGTGCGAATACACAGATCCGGCAATGGCAGACCTGCCGTTACCAACTGCCCCTCGAGCAACTGCGCATCAATCTGCTCAACCTGCAGCGTGCCAGCCTGAACCTTGCGCGCCAAGGCTTGGGCGGCCTGGACGATATCCCACTGACCGCCGTAGTTAGCCGCCACCTGCAGGACAAATTTACTCGGCCCGGCGGCTTCCGCCTCGGCTGCCAGCATGGCGGCCTGCAACTCTGGATGAAAGCGCGAGCGATCACCAATGATACGCAGGCTGATTTCATTCTCTTTGAGCTTTTTCGCCTCGCGACGTAATGCCCGCAGAAACAACTCCATCAACGCACTGACTTCTTCGGCGGGCCGCTGCCAGTTCTCACTGGAGAAGGCGAACAGGGTCAGCACCTCGACCCCGGCCTCCGCGCACACCTTGATGACCGCACGCACGGCATCCACACCGGCTTTATGCCCGGCAACACCGGGTAGCAGGCGTTTTTTGGCCCAGCGATTGTTGCCATCCATGATGATCGCAACATGCCGCGGCACAGCAGCAGACACTAACTTAGTCTTATCCATGACGATACTGACCGTTAAACGGCCATCAAATCCGCTTCTTTCTGTTTCACGGCCACTTCAATCTCGGCCACGAACTTGTCGGTCAGCTTCTGCACATCATCGGCCGCGCGACGCTCTTCGTCTTCGCTGATGTCTTTGTCTTTAACCAGGTCTTTCAGCTGGCTCAAGGCATCGCGACGGATATTGCGCACCGCCACACGACCATCTTCCGCCGCATCACGCGCCTGCTTGGTGAAGCCCTTACGGGTTTCTTCCGTCAGCGCCGGCATGGAGATCAGCAGCAACTCGCCCAAGTTGGTCGGATTGAAACCCAGACCGGAGCTCTGAATCGCCTTGTCGACGGCCGCCAGCATGTTGCGCTCGAAAGCCACCACCTGCAGAGTGCGCGAATCCTTGACGGTCACGTTGGCCACCTGATTAAGCGGGGTATCGGCGCCGTAGTACGGCACCATCACGCCACCCAGAATGCTCGGATGGGCCTGGCCAGTACGGATACGACTAAACGCATGGAGCAGCGACTCCAGGCTCTTTTGCATACGTTCTTGAGTGTCTTTCTTGATCTCATTGATCATTGTTTATTCTCCTCAATCAGAGTTCCTTCGGCGCCACCGAGGACGATATTTAACAGCGCGCCGGGCTTGTTCATGTTGAATACCCGCAATGGCATGTTGTGGTCTCGACACAGGCAAATAGCGGTCAAATCCATTACGCCGAGCTTGCGATCCAACACTTCGTCGTAGCTCAGGTGATCGAATTTTTCCGCGTGCGGGTCTTTGAACGGGTCAGCAGTGTAAACGCCATCTACCTTAGTCGCCTTCAACACCACATCGGCATCAATTTCGATGGCGCGCAGGCAGGCAGCCGAGTCAGTGGTGAAAAACGGATTACCAGTGCCGGCGGCAAAAATCACCACTTCACCGGTTTTCAGATGGCGCATGGCTTTGCGACGATCATAGTGATCGGTCACGCCCACCATGCTAATGGCCGACATCACCAGCGCCGGGATATTCGAACGCTCCAGCGCGTCGCGCATGGCCAAGGCGTTCATCACGGTGGCAAGCATACCCATGTGGTCGCCGGTCACTCGATCCATGCCCGCAGCGCTGAGCGCCGCGCCACGAAACAGGTTACCACCACCGATCACCAGACCGACTTGGACGCCGATGCCGACCAACTGGCCGACTTCCAGCGCCATCCGGTCAAGCACCTTAGGATCAATACCGAAGTCTTCCGAGCCCATCAAGGCTTCGCCGCTTAGCTTGAGTAAAATGCGGTTATAGCGCGGTTGACGACCATTGACCTGCTGAGCCATGCGTATTTCTCCTGCGGCGTTTAAAGACTGTGCGTACACGGCCGGGCAATGCCAGCCGCGTTTGCGATTATGAACGGTCACCTGAGCAACGTCAGCAGCACTTTGTGTCTTAACGCAAAAGTGCTGCGCAGCTTCAAGCGAAACTGCCGCCCCTATTTGACAAAGAGGCCGCGCGCGTTAGCGGGCAGCCTCTCTGGGGCGACAGCGGTTAAGCGGTCTTATTTCTGGCTGGCAGCCAGTTGTGCAGCAACTTCAGCGGCGAAGTCAACTTCGCCCTTATCAATGCCTTCACCCACGCCGTAGCGGGTGAAAGAAATGATTTCAGCGCCGGCTTTCTTGGCCAGAGCACCAACAGTCAGCTCTGGGTTTTTAACGAAAGGCTGCTCAACCAAGCTGGCTTCGGCGAGGAACTTCTGGATGCGACCAGCAATCATTTTCTCAACGATTTCAGCTGGCTTGCCCTTCATTTTGTCTTCGTTCAGGCTCATGAAAACAGCCTTCTCGCGAGCAACAGCCTCTTCAGACACTTCGGTGGTGTGCAAGAACTCAGGGTTGCTTGCCGCTACGTGCATGGCGATGTCGCGAGCCAACTCACTGTCGCCACCCTTGAGGGAAACGATTACGCCAATCTTGTTGCCGTGCAGGTAAGCACCCAAGACGTCGCCTTCAACGCGGGTCAAACGACGGATATTGACGTTCTCGCCTACTTTACCAACCAGTTCAACCCGCGCAGTTTCGCGCGCAGCGATCAGTGGCGCAGCGTCAGTCAGCTTCTCAGCCAGAGCCTGGTCGATGCTGTCGCTAACGAATTTCTTGAAATCGTCCTGCAGGGCCAGGAAGTCAGTCTGCGAGTTCACTTCCATGATCACGGCAGTCTTGTTGTCATCGCTCAACTTAACCGCGATAGCACCTTCGGCAGCCACGTTGCCAGCTTTCTTGGCAGCCTTGATGGCGCCAGATGCACGCATGTCATCGATGGCTTTTTCGATGTCGCCGCCGGCCTTGGTCAAGGCCTTTTTGCAATCCATCATGCCTTCGCCAGTGCGCTCGCGCAGTTCTTTAACCATTGCTGCTGTAATTTCTGCCATGTCTAAAATCCTCTTGGATAGGTTTTAACCATTCCACCCGAGCATCCGGGCGATCAATTCTTGGTGTTGCGCAAACAGAGGCCTGGGCCGCAGCTCTCACCATTTCACTCGGCATCCGGGTGATCAATTCGCGAGTGGCAAAAAGGGGGCTTAGCCCCCTTTTTGCGTACTGACAGACGCTAGGCGTCTTTTACTCAGCCTTCAGCAGCTTCAGCAGCCGGTGCTTGAGCAACAAACTCTTCAGCCAGCACTGTGCCGCCATTGGCATTGTTGCGACCACGGATTACCGCGTCAGCCATGGCAACCATGTACAGCTGGATAGCGCGAATGGCGTCATCGTTACCTGGAATGATGTAATCAACACCTTCTGGGCTGCTGTTGGTGTCGACGATGCCGATTACCGGAATGCCCAGCTTGTTGGCTTCGGTGATGGCAATGCGCTCGTGATCAACGTCGATAACGAACAATGCGTCAGGCAGGCCGCCCATGTCCTTGATACCACCAAGGCTGCGATCCAATTTGATCAGATCACGCGAACGCATCAGCGCTTCTTTCTTGGTCAGCTTGGTGAAAGTACCGTCTTGCGACTGAATTTCCAGGTCGCGCAGGCGCTTGATCGAGGCACGGATAGTTTTGTAGTTGGTGAGCATGCCGCCCAACCAACGGTGATCAACGAACGGCGAGCCGCAACGAGCAGCTTCTTCGCGGATGATCTTGCCAGCAGCACGCTTGGTGCCGACGAACATGATTTTGTTTTTGCCCGAAGCCAGTTTCTCAACGAAAGCCAAAGCTTCGTTGAACATTGGCAGGGTTTTTTCCAGGTTGATGATGTGAATCTTGTTACGCGCACCGAAAATGTATTTACCCATTTTCGGGTTCCAGTAACGGGTCTGGTGACCGAAGTGCACACCGGCCTTCAGCATATCGCGCATATTAACGTAGGACATTTTTGTTCCTTAAATTAAATAGGGTTAGGCCTCCACGCATCCCAATGACCAACTTGCAGAGTCTCTCTACAAGCACCCAGGTCACCGTGTCGATACGTGTGTGGGTTTAAGCTCTACCGGCACTGCCCGTAAAGCGGCGCACTTTATATCACAAGATCGACCGCGGCGAAACCGCTAAAGGCTATCGATAACTGCCGCAGCACTGGGTGGCTCGACCGCCTGGGTCTGTTAGAATCGCGCCTTTGTGTATTCCTGCCTTGCGCCCAGCGCACTGAGAGAGCCCGCATGACCGTCACTATTAAGACGCCAGCTGAAATCGAAAAAATGCGTATTGCCGGCCGCCTCGCCGCCGAAGTACTGGAGATGATCGGCGAGCACGTCAAACCTGGCGTCACCACCGACCAGCTCAATACCATCTGCCACGACTATATAGTCAACGTGCAGCAGGCGATTCCCGCGCCGCTGAACTACAAAGGCTTCCCAAAGTCGATCTGCACCTCGATCAACCACGTGGTGTGCCACGGCATCCCCAATGAGAAGCCGCTGAAAGATGGCGACGTGCTGAACATCGACGTCACCGTGATCAAAGACGGCTACCACGGCGACACCAGCAAGATGTACATGGTCGGCAAGGTCAGCGAGTGGGCCGAGAAGCTCGCCCGCATCACTCAAGAGTGCATGTACAAAGGCATCGAGCTGGTAAAACCGGGCGTGCGCCTTGGCGACATTGGTGAAGTGATCCAGAAGCATGCCGAGAAAAATGGCTATTCAGTGGTGCGCGAATACTGCGGCCACGGCATAGGCGCGGTATTCCATGAAGAGCCGCAAGTGCTGCATTACGGCCGCGCCGGCACCGGCATGGAACTCAAGGAAGGCATGACCTTCACCATCGAGCCGATGATCAACCAGGGCCGCGCCGAAACCCGCCTGCTTGGCGATGGCTGGACCGCCATCACCAAGGACCGCAAGCTTTCGGCGCAGTGGGAGCACACCATTCTGGTGACTGCCACCGGCTATGAAATCTTCACCCTGCGCCAAGACGACACCTTGCCGCGCAGCTCTTCTTCACAGAAGCCGGCCTAATCACTGGCCAACCCTGAGCGCCATTTAAGAAGGAACATTGCTGTATGCCGCAGGTGGATCCCGATTTGTTCGACCGCGGTCAGTTCCAGGCCGAATTAGCGCTCAAAGCCAGCCCGATTGGCGCCTTTAAAAAAGCCCTGCGGCAAATCAATGCGGTGCTCGATGAGCGCTTCAGCAGCGGTCGGGAAATTCGCCGGTTGATCGAAGACCGCGCCTGGTGCGTTGACCAGATCCTGCGCGAAGCCTGGGCGCGTTTCGACTGGAGCCGTGAGGCCGAGATCAGCCTGGTGGCCGTCGGAGGCTATGGCCGTGGCGAGCTGCACCCGCACTCCGACATCGACCTGCTGATTTTGCTCGACAACGAAGATCAGGAGCTGTTTCGCGACTCGATCGAGCAGTTTCTGATGCTGCTCTGGGACATCGGCCTGGAAGTCGGGCAAAGCGTGCGCTCGGTGGCCGAATGCGCCGAAGAAGCCCGCGCCGACCTCACGGTCATTACTAACCTGATGGAAAGCCGCACCATCGCCGGCCCCGAGCACCTGCGCCAGCGCATGCTGGCAGTCACCAG
>MHZN01000283.1 GCA_001830395.1 Pseudomonadales bacterium RIFCSPLOWO2_12_59_9
AAGAAGCGTGGGTCGTAGGCGCGGCCGCACATGCCGTAGTTGCCGGCGCCGAAGCTGCCACCGATGATCACGGTGAATTTCGGCACCTTGGCGCAGGCCACGGCATTCACCAGTTTGGCGCCGTGTTTGGCGATGCCGCCGGCCTCGTATTTTTGCCCGACCATAAAGCCGGTGATGTTCTGCAAAAACAGCAGCGGAATGCCGCGCTGGCAGGCCAGTTCGATAAAGTGCGCGCCTTTTTGGGCCGACTCGGCAAACAGGATGCCGTTGTTGGCCAGCACCGCCACCGGGTAGCCATGCAGATGGGCGAAACCACAGACCAGGGTCTGGCCGAACAACGCCTTGAACTCGTCAAACTGCGAGTCGTCGACGATCCGTGCGATCACTTCGCGTACATCGAAGGGATGCTTGCTGTCAGCCGGAATCACCCCGTACAGCTCATCGCCGGCGTAACGCGAAGGTAGCGGGGCGCGGCTGTTCAGTTGGCCCTGTTTGCGCCAGTTCAGGTTACTGATGCAGCGCCGGGCTATGGCCAGGGCGTGCTCGTCGTCTTCGGCATAGTGGTCGGCGACGCCTGAGGTCTTGCAGTGCACATCGGCCCCCCCCAGATCCTCGGCGCTGACCACCTCGCCGGTGGCGGCGCGCACCAGCGGCGGGCCGGCGAGGAAGATGGTGGCCTGGTTGCGCACCATGATGGCCTCGTCCGCCATGGCCGGCACATAGGCGCCGCCGGCGGTGCAGGAGCCCATGACCACGGCGATCTGCGGAATGCCCATGGCGCTCATATTGGCCTGGTTGAAGAAGATCCGGCCGAAGTGCTCGCGGTCTGGGAACACCTCATCCTGACGGGGCAAGTTGGCGCCGCCCGAGTCCACCAAATAGATGCACGGCAGGCGGTTTTCCTGGGCGATGGTCTGGGCGCGCAGGTGTTTTTTCACCGTCAGCGGGTAGTAACTGCCGCCTTTCACCGTGGCGTCGTTGGCGACAATCATACACTCGATGCCTTCGATCCGGCCGATGCCGGCGACTATGCCGGCTGCTGGCACTTCTTCGCCGTACACCTCATGGGCAGCCAGCGGCGCGATCTCCAGAAACGGCGAGCCGGCATCCAGCAACACATTGATGCGCTCGCGCGGCAGTAGTTTGCCCCGCGAGGTGTGGCGTTGCTGGGCCTTGGCGCCACCGCCGGCCTGCACATGGGCGAGCAAGCTGCGCAGCTTGAGCACTTGCTCGAGCATGGCCGCGGTGTTGGCGCCGAACTCAGGCGAGCGGGGGTTGAGTTGGGTGTGCAGGATGGCCATATCAGGTTCCCGTAGGGTAGCGGCGTAGGGTGGGCTTCAGCCCACCGCAATTCACAATCAAGGTATTGGTGGGCTGAAGCCCACCCTACGTTTTCGCCGTGTTACTTGGTTTCGTTAAACAGCTCGCGGCCGATCAGCATGCGGCGGATTTCGCTGGTGCCGGCGCCGATCTCATACAGCTTGGCATCGCGCAGCAGGCGGCCGGTGGGGAAGTCGTTGATATAGCCGTTGCCGCCGAGAATCTGGATGGCATCCAGGGCCATCTGGGTGGCGCGTTCGGCGCTGTAGAGAATCACCCCGGCGGCATCTTTACGGGTGGTTTCGCCACGGTCGCAGGCCTGGGCCACGGCATACAAATAGGCGCGGCTGGCATTCAACTGGGTGTACATGTCGGCGACCTTGCCCTGGATCAGCTGGAACTCGCCGATGCTTTGGCCGAACTGCTTACGGTCGTGGATGTAAGGTACGACCACGTCCATGCAGGCCTGCATGATGCCGATCGGCCCGCCGCTGAGCACCACGCGCTCGTAATCCAGGCCGCTCATCAGCACCTTGACGCCACCGTCGAGCAGGCCCAGGACGTTTTCCACCGGTACTTCGACATCCTGGAACACCAGTTCACAGGTGTTGGAACCGCGCATGCCGAGCTTGTCCAGTTTCGGGCTGCGGGAGAAACCCACGCTGTCGCGCTCGACAATAAAGGCGGTCATGCCGTGGGGGCCTTTGCTCAGGTCGGTCTTGGCGTAGATCACGTAAGTGTGGGCGTCCGGGCCGTTGGTGATCCACATCTTGCTGCCGTTGAGCACATAGTGATCGCCGTGCAGGTCGGCGCGCAGCTTCATCGACACCACGTCTGAGCCGGCATTTGGCTCGCTCATCGCCAGGGCGCCGATGTGCTCGCCGCTGATCAACTTGGGCAGGTACTTGGCTTTTTGCGCGACCGTGCCGTTGCGGTTGATCTGGTTAACGCACAGGTTGGAGTGGGCTCCGTAGGACAGGCCCACCGAGGCCGAGGCGCGGCTGATTTCTTCCATGGCCAGCACATGGGCCAGGTAACCCAGGCCGGCACCGCCGTATTCTTCCGGAACTGTGATACCGAGCAGCCCCATGTCGCCGAACTTCTTCCACATATCCGCCGGGAACTGGTTGTCGCTGTCGATGGCGGCCGCGCGTGGGGCGATTTCGGCACTGGCAAAAGCCCGCACCTGATCGCGCAGCATGTCGAGGGTCTCGCCGAGGGCAAAGTTCAGGGATGGGTAGCTCATGGTTTCACCTGTAATAATTGTTTTAGGTTTAGACGTTAAATTCTTGTTGTTTAAGGGTTTCGCTCATGGCGATAGAGCAGCGTTCTTCGGCCGTATCGAGCTCCAGCTGCATCTGCTGGATGTCCAGTAGCTGTTGCTCCAGCTGGGCGCGGCGCTCGACGATCTTCTGCATAAAAGTCTCCAGCTGCTTGTGATTGCCGCTGGCCGGGTCGTACAACTCGATCAGCTCTTTGCATTCGGCCAGGGAAAAACCGATGCGCTTGCCGCGCAGAATCAACTTGAGACTGACTTTGTCGCGCGCCGAGTAGATGCGCTCCTGGCCGCGGCGCTCGGGAATCAGTAGGCCTTGCTCCTCATAGAAGCGAATGGCGCGGGTGGTGATATCCAGCTCGCGGGCCAGATCGGAAATGCTATAGGTCGATGACATGCTGAGCGCTCGGATTATGCTTACCTTTACGTTAACGTAAAGCAAGATAAGCCGAGCTGTCAATCACCAAGGGCGGGGCGCATTTGAGGTTGCCCCCGCAGCTTTGCATTCGCTGCGCTGTGCGGCCAGAGGCTTAAGCTTGCAGTCAGGCGCTAGCGCCCATGCACATAGGTGCCGGGCGCGGCCTCCATCGGCGGGTAGTGCTTATTGCCCAGCACGGTCCGGCTCTTACGTTGCACGCCTGAGCGGGCCTGAATCCATTCCAGCCAGGTTGGCCACCAGCTGCCGGCGTTTTTTTGCGCAGCCTGCTGCCAGGTGTGCGGATCGCTGCTCAGCGTGCTGTGCTCCAGGTAGTTGGCCTTGGGGTTGCCCGGCGGATTGAGAATGCTCTGGATATGCCCGCTGTTGGACAACACGAAGCGACGCTCGCCACCAAGCAGCATGGCCGAACGGTAGACGGCGTCCCAAGGGGTGATGTGGTCGTTGATGCCGGCCACGCTGAAGCTGTCCACCGTGACCTGGCTCAGGTCGATCGGCGTGCCGCAGACCTTCAAGCCGCCAGGGCGGGTCAGCGGGTTGTGCAGCAGCAGATTGAGCAGATCGCCATGCAGGGCGCCCGGCAGGTGGGTGTTGTCGTTGTTCCAGTAGAGGATATCGAAAGCCGGTGGTTGTTTGCCGAGCAGGTAGTTATTGACCCAGTAGTTCCAGATCAGGTCATTGGGGCGCATCCAGGCGAACACCTTGGCCATGTCGCGGCCATTCAGCACACCTTTCTGGTAGGAGCGGCGCTTGGCGGCTTCGAGGGTTTGCTCATTGGCAAACAGCATGGCCGGGCTGTCGATCTGACTGTCCAGCAGACTGACCAGATAGCTGGCGCTGCCGACCTTGTCGAGCTCCCCCTTGGCTTGCAAATGGCCTTGCAGCGCGGCGATGCTCAGGCCACCGGCGCAGGCGCCCATCAGATGGGCATCTTGACTACCGCTGATGGCGCGGGTGACATCCAGGGCGGTTTCGATGGCCCGCACATAGGTCGACAGGTTCCAGTCGCGATGGCGGGCATTCGGGTTGCGCCAACTGATGATGAACACTTGCATGCCGTTCTGCAGCGCGTGCTGGACGAAGCTCTTCTGCGGGCTGAGGTCAAAGATGTAGTACTTGTTGATCTGCGGCGGCACTATCAGCAGTGGCCGGGCGTACTGCTTGGCGCTCTGCGGCTGATACTGGATCAGCTCCAGCAACTCGTTGCGAAACACCACGGCGCCGGCACTGGTGGCGAGATTGCCGCCGACCTCGAAAGCCTCTTTGCAGACCTGACTGGGCATGCCGCCGTTGTTGCGCAGATCGTCGAGCAAGTGTCGGGTGCCATTTACCAGGTTGCGCCCGCCGCTGTTGAACAGCGCCTTGAGTGCCAGCGGGTTGAGCGGGCTGTTGGACGGTGCCAGCGCATCGCCGAGCATGGTCAGGATAAAGCGGCTGCGGGCCTGGTCATCGGCCGGCAAATCGCTCTCATCAATCCAGGCGTTGAGCTGCTGTTGCCAGGCCAGATAGGCCTGCAGGCTGCGCCGATAAAGGGGGTTGCTTTGCCATGCGGGATCGCTGAAGCGGGGGTCCTGGGGGCTGGGTTGATGCGGTGTGTCACCCAGCAACACGCGGCCCAGTTGACTGCCCAAGGCCAGTGCATGGCGGCTGCTATGCACCGGTTGCCGCAGGCCCTGCAAGGCCAAGGTGCCCAGGGTGGAGAACAGATTGCGGCCGCGTAAACCGACCTTGCTGCTTTGCCCTTTGATTACTGCTGCGGTTACAGGCAAGTTGCCCGCCGCTGGTTTCTCTCGCATGAGTCACACTCCGTTGTCATATCGTCTTAGCGTCAAGCAGGCTGCTCGTGCGCGGCAGTTACAGGCAAACGGCCGGGCGAAGAATTAAGCCGTAGACGGGCCATCGCTAATGGTCAAATGGCGGCGCGCGCTCTGGCGCCATCGCCATGCTGTTTGGCCGAAGGCTGCTGGTTATTCGCCTTGGCCAGACTAAAAGCCGGCTGTAGAAAGCCCAGCAAGGCTTGCTGGGTGTCGTGCCAGGCGGCCTTGTGTTCCAGATCGAGAAAGTGCCCGGTGTTGTTGATGGTGCGAAATTGGCAGTGGCGGGCATGCTCGGCAAACAACCGGGCGTCTGCCGTGGTGGTGTACTCATCCCACTCGCCGTTGACGAACAGCAGCGGGATCTCGATGGCGGCGGCGCAGGCGAGGTAACACTGGGTGTCCTGGGTCAGCACCTCGTGGATATGAAAGTGCATCTGCCGGTATTCGTGCTCGGCCAGGTTGCTGACATGGCGATGGTTGAAGCGCTTGAACAGTGACGGCAGGTGTTTGCCGATGCTGTTATTGAGCAGCTGGCCGAGATTATTGCGGTCGCAGGCCTGCAGAAAATTTAGGCCGCTCTCCAGATAGTCGCGCATCGGCTGATTGATCCGCGCGGCGAAGGAGTTGATCACCGCCGCCTCTATCCGTCGCGGCCGCTGGGCCAGTGCCAGCAGGGTGGCCGCGCCGCCCCAGGAGAAAGACAGCAGATGCTCGGCGTAGAAGTGTTCGATCAACGCCAGCAGTATCTGTGCCTCGTCTTCCTTGCAGATCAGCTGGTCGTGGCGGTTGTGCAGGCGCGACTGGCCGGCGTAGGGCTGATCGTAAAGCACCACATTGAAGCGCGGTTGCAGGTAACGCACGGTTTGCGCGAAGGCGGCGGTGGTGGCCAGCGAGCCGTTGACCAGAATGATGGTCTTAGCGGCGGCAGGGTTGCGATAGAACTCGGTATAAACCTTGAATTGGTTGTGAGTCTCGACGATGGCAGCTTCCGGCTTCACGGGGTTGTCTTCCTTGCACAAGTGGGTTAGGCGGGCAGTGCGAGCGCCTTAGCTTGTAGTGATACTGATGAGTCGCTAGGTGACTGGGCGGTCAGATTTAAGCAGTCGAGTGTTGCAGATGCAAGCGCGCCGACAAATTTTTCCCGCTACGTTGCGGTGAAACTCGTGGGATCGCCAAAGACCTGAACAAGATGAGCGCCAAAAGCTCAATCAAGTTGCTGGTGCCACCAGGTGAGCCGGGGCAATTGTATAAATGGGTGGCGCTGCTGATCGGCTCGAAGAATGCGCTTAAGGGCGTCGGTTTCTCCCTCGGTGGCGCATTGCTGGCGCTGCTGGGGTTTCAGGGCACGTTGCGGCTGATGGCGACTGTATTGGGGCTGATCTGGCTGGCCAGCCTGTTGCTGCTGAAGAAGGATCTGGGCAAGGCCCGCGCCAAGCCTAAGTTTCGCGAATTGCTGTCCAAGAGCCGGGCGATCAATCTGTTGTCGGCGGCGCGCATGTTGCTGTTCGGCGCTCGTGATGTCTGGTTTGTGAAGGAAGACGGGGTGTCGCTGGATGTGGGTTTCTATTACACGGCCACCGCCCTGGGCCGGCTGCTCGGCACCTTGCTGTCGGGTTGGGTGTTTCAGGCCTATGGGCTGGCGGCCTGTTTATGGATATCAAGCCTGTTTGTATTGCTGGCGGCGCTGATCTCCCTGGGCTTGCCGCGTCATCCGCAGCTCTTAGCTGCCGCCTAGCTATCGAACAGGCGAAAAACGCAAGCATCTGTCACTATCAGAACCCACCTTGCCGGCGCGACTCTTGCGTGCGGCGCTGCTTAGAAGGACATCCTCTTGTTGCATCTTCGCCATTGCGCACCCGGTCTAGCGCTGCTGTTTACCCTGTGCATCGGTCTGGCCGGTTGCGGCGGCCCAACGGCCTTGCAGCAGTCGTTGCGGCAAATGCCCGAGCGCGTTGAGCTGACGGGTGTACCAGCATTCCCGGAACGTGCCTATTTTGCCGCCCCCAGTGCACTGAGCAGTTTGCTGGTGCAGCAAGGGGTAGACACCTCGCCGGGGGCTGTCTCCAAGCAATTGCAATTGCCACAGCAAGAGGCGCAGCTTGAGCAAAACATCCAGGCGCAAGTGAATGCCAATGGCTTGCTGGTGTATCCATTGCAGCCGCACTTGGCGGATTTGCTCAAACAAGTCGCCGCCGGCTACCCGGTTTTGCTGCGTTTTAACGAGGGGCTGTCCTGGATCGATATGCCGCTCTATGCGGTGCTGATCGGCTATGACCGGGAGAATCAAACGCTGTTGCTGCGTGCCGGCAATAGTCGCCGCTGGGAAACCAATTTTTCCAGCTTTGAGTCGTCCTGGGCATCGTCCGGTGCTTGGGCGGTGTTGGTGTTGGCGCCGTTGCAGTTGCCTGCCGAGGTCGATTCGCAGCGCTGGTTACAGGCGGCGGATGAGTTGCAGCGCGCCGGGCACATTGCTGCCGCGGCTAATGCCCGACAAATATTGCAGCGCCGTTCCGGGGTTGCAGCCCAGAAATAACAACGGCGCCTAGGGCGCCGTTCTTTATTGCAGTATTGCGTTAGCTTAGATGCCGAACTTGTCGCGCAGTGCGTAGTACCAGGCGCCGATGGCGGTGAAAGGTACGCGCATCAGCTGGCCGCCCGGGAACGGGTAGTGCGGCAGACCGGCAAACGCATCGAAGCGTTCAGCCTGGCCGCGCAGTGCTTCGCCGAGGATCTTGCCGGCCAGGTGCGTATAGGTAACGCCATGGCCGCTGCAGCCTTGCGAGTAATAGATGTTGTCGCCGATACGGCCGACTTGCGGCAGGCGCGACAGGGTCAGCAAGAAGTTGCCGGTCCAGGCGTAGTCGATCTTGACGTTCTTCAGCTGCGGGAAGGTTTTCAGCATCATCGGCCGGATGATTGCCTCGATGTTGGCCGGGTCGCGTGCGCCGTAGACCACGCCGCCGCCGTAGATCAGGCGGTTGTCGCCAGTCAGGCGGAAGTAATCCAGCAGGTAATTGCAGTCTTCCACGCAGTAGTCATTGGGGATCAGGCTCTTGGCCATTTCTGCGCTCAAGGGCTCGGTGGCGATGACCTGGCTGCCGCACGGCATGGTCTTGGCTGCCAGTTCGGGTACCAGATTGCCCAGATAGGCGTTGCCGGCAACCACGATAAACTTGGCTTTCACCCGACCATTGGGGGTGTGCACCACTGGATTGGCGCCGCGCTCGATGCGGGTGGCGGGTGATTGTTCGTAGATGGTGCCGCCGAGGGATTCCACCGCAGCCGCTTCACCGAGGGCCAGGTTCAGCGGGTGAATATGACCGCCGCTCATGTCCAGCAGGCCGCCAATGTAGTTTTCGCTGCCGACCACTTCACGAATGCGTTTTTGATCGAGCAGTTCCAGCTGGGTGTGGCCGTAGCGTTCCCAGAGTTTTTTCTGCGACTCCAAGTGGCCCATTTGCTTCTTGGTAAAGGCGGCGAACACGCCACCGTCTTTCAGGTCGCACTTGATGTCGTACTTGGCGATGCGCTCGCGAATGATCCGGCCGCCTTCAAAGGCCATCTGCCCCAGCAGTTGTGCTTGCTTAGGGCCGACGCTGCGTTCGATCACATCGATGTCACGGCTGTAGCTGTTGACGATCTGCCCGCCGTTACGGCCGGAGGCGCCGAAGCCGACTTTAGCCGCCTCGACGATGCAGACCTTAAAGCCGTTCTCCAGCAGCGAGATGGCCGTCGACAGGCCGGTGTAGCCGGCGCCGATCACGCACACGTCTGTCTCAACATCGCCTTGCAATTCAGGGCGGGCAGGAACCGGATTAGCCGAAGCGGCGTAAAAAGATTCTGGATAGGGAGTGTGCGTCATTTTGCAACCTCTGTTAATTATTCTTTACGGATGCCGAGATGCTACCCGAGTTGAAAATCGCCGGCTAGCCCCTGTGCAAAATTTAAAACACCTGGCAGTGAAGTAAAAAACGCGCATTTTCATGCAGTTATGGATAAAGCTCTTGACGAAGATGGCTTTCTCCGTAGAATGCGCCTCCATTGCAGACGCGTAGCTCAGTTGGTTAGAGCACCACCTTGACATGGTGGGGGTCGCTGGTTCGAGTCCAGTCGCGTCTACCAAACAAACCCGCATCACGCGGGGCTTAAAGGCCAATCCGAAAGGGTTGGCCTTTTTCGTTTGGGCCCATTTTGGGCAAGCATTGGGCAACGGATTTTTAAGACTGTAGTTTAAGGTCGGTCCCGGCGCGCATGCAGGCCACCTCGTTGGCGCCGTGCCCGGCCTGGAAATGCTCCGTGCGCGGGGCCCAGGCAAACCTGAACCTATTCCTGCGTGAACCCCTGTTGCTGGTAAAGCCATGCGCCCAGCGCCAGTATTGCATGGCGCTCTGGACGCTCGCCGGCAACTAGGGCGCCGTCGTCAGCCAGCATCGGCAGCAGCCTTGGGCGGGTTGCTGCTGGCTTTTCTGCCGCTGGCTGGGCGGCGCTGCTGTCAGTATTTTCGGTTTGGCTATGCGCCGGAAAACTATTCGATGGGTTCGTAGGCTAAGCCGACGTAGTTTTCCGCAATGGTCTTGCGCCCGGCCTCGGAGCCGACGAAGTAGTCCAGTTCGGTCTGCTGCATGCGTTGGCTGAAGGCGTCGGTGCCGGGGAATGTGTGCAGCATCGAGGTCATCCACCAGGAAAACCGCTCGGCCTTCCAGATGCGCTTCAGGCACACAGCCGAATAGCGTTCGAGCAGGTCGGTGCGCCCTTCGCGATAGACCTTGAGCAGGATGTGGTACAGCGTGCTGACATCGCTGGCGGCCAGGTTCAGACCCTTGGCGCCGGTGGGTGGCACTATGTGCGCGGCGTCGCCGACCAGAAACAGATGGCCGTACTGCATCGGTTCGACCACATAGCTGCGCAGCGGCGCGATGCTCTTCTCGAGCGA
>MHZN01000284.1:0-4193 GCA_001830395.1 Pseudomonadales bacterium RIFCSPLOWO2_12_59_9
GGCGGCTACTTTCTGTGGTTTGAGTTCCCCGCCCAGGTGGACTCGCTGCAGCTGTTTCAACTGGCGCTGGCCCAGGGCATCAGCCTCGCCCCCGGGCCAATCTTCTCGGCGACCCGCCGCTTCGGCAACTGCGCCCGGCTCAATTACGGCCATCCCTGGGGCGAGCAAAGCGAACAGGCGATGAAAACGCTCGGGCACATTATTGCCTCGTTCTAACCCGCCCGCCGTCCGCATTCGTGCCATCGGCATTAACACCAGCCGACGCCCTTGGCAGCGCTAACGATGCCCGGAATTGCGACAGCAGTTCAGCTTTTGCGCGGCAAAAAAAACGTGGCGCCGGCCACTTTTACGGAGCTATGGTTATCCCATCGCTTTTTTGAGAATTGTCCATGCCAGGCCCAACCACACTGCGCACACCCAGCCTGCTGGCTGGCGATGTGGCGAGCAAACGCGAAGAGATCCTTGCCTATTTTCTGGCCACCTTTAGCCGCTATGAGCAATTGTTCGAGCTGCTGGCCGACGACCGCGGCTTCTTGCAAAAATCGATCAACCTGCGCCATCCGCTGATTTTTTATCTCGGCCATACCGCGACCTTCTTTATCAATAAGCTGCTGTTGGCCCGGCTGATCGACGAGCGGATCAACCCACGCTTCGAGTCGATCTTTGCCGTGGGCGTCGATGAAATGAGCTGGGACGACCTCAACGAGGATAACTACGACTGGCCCAGCGTGGCGGCCGTGCGCGACTACCGCCGGCAAGTGCGCGAGCTGGTCAGCGAGGTGATTCGCACGGCGCCCTTGAGCTTGCCGATTGATGCGCAGAACCCCTGGTGGGCGATTCTGATGGGCATCGAACATGAGCTGATCCACCTGGAAACCTCCTCGGTGCTGATCCGCCAACACCCCCTAGAGCTGGTGCGCGCGCATCCGCAGTGGCGGCCCTGGCCAAGCAACCCAGCGCGCCAGGCGCCGCTTAATCGGCTGCTGCCGGTGCCGGCCGGGGTGGTGCAGCTGGGCAAGGCGGCCAGCGATGACCTCTATGGCTGGGACAACGAATACGGTCGGCACCGCGCCGAGGTGGCGGCCTTTGCGGCCAGCCAGTTGTTGGTCAGCAACCAGGAGTTTTTGCAGTTTGTCGCCGACAACGGCTACAGCGAGCCGCGCTGGTGGGACGCCGAAGGCCTGGCCTGGCGCGAGTTTGCAAAGGCCCACTGGCCGACGTTCTGGCGCCACGGCGACAGTGGTTGGTGCTTGCGCCTGCTCACCGAAGAGATCGCCATGCCCTGGGATTGGCCCGTGGAGGTCAATTACCTCGAAGCCAAGGCTTTTTGTAACTGGAAGGCCGCGCAGCTTAACCAGCCGGCACGACTGCCCAGCGAAGACCAGTGGCAACGTCTGTACCAGCACAGCGGGATGAGCGATGAGCGCACCCCGGAGCGCGCCACGGCCAATATCCAGCTCGACCACCATGCCTCGCCCTGCCCAGTTGATCAGTTCAAGCATGGCGAGTTTTATGACGTGCGCGGCAATGTCTGGCAGTGGAGCGAGACACCGACCTACCCCTTTGACGGCTTTGCGGTGCTGCCGATCTACGACGACTTCAGCACGCCGACCTTCGATCAGCGGCACAACCTGTTCCAGGGCGGCTCGTGGATCTCCTGCGGCAATCAATCGCTGCGCAGCGCCCGTTACGCCTTTCGCCGGCATTTTTTCCAGCACGCCGGTTTCCGTTACATAGTCGCCGAGAGCCCCGCCATGATCCCTGCGTCCAATTACGAACACGACAAGTTGCTCAGCGAATATGCCGAATTTCATTACGGCGACTGCTACTTCGGGGTACCGAATTTCTCCCGCGCCCTGGCCGAACTGGCCATCCAGACCATGGGTGACCAGCCCGCATTAAAAGCCCTGGACCTGGGCTGCGCCTCTGGGCGGGCCAGCTTTGAGTTGGCCAAACACTTTGCCCAGGTCACCGGCATCGACTTCTCGGCGCGCTTTATCGGCCAGGGCGTGCAACTGGCCGAGACGGGGCAGCTTCGTTACACCCGCTGCGAAGAAGGCGAGCTGGTCAGCTACCAGACCCGCCGCCTCGACGAGCTGGGGCTGGATGGGGTGCGCAATAAAGTCGAGTTTTTCCAGGGCGATGCCTGCAACCTGAAACCACAGTTCAGCGGTTACGATTTGATCCTGGCGGCCAACCTGATTGATCGCCTGTACGATCCCGCGCAGTTTTTGGCCGCCGTGCATGAGCGGCTCAATCTGGGCGGCATCCTGCTGCTGGCCTCGCCCTACACCTGGCTGACTGAGCACACCCCGCGCGAGGCCTGGCTGGGCGGTTTCAAAAAAGACGGAGAAAATTTCACGACCCTCGATGGGCTCAAGGCGATCCTCAACCAACACTTCCAACTGCTGGCGCCGCCACAAGAAATCCCCTTCGTGATCCGCGAAACCCGCCACAAGTTTCAGCACAGCCTGTCGGAGGTCAGCCTCTGGCGGCGGGTTAGCTGAGATGGCTGGTAGTGGCCGGGCTTAGCTGTTGTCGGCAGTGATAGGTTTGTCCAAGGTTTGCACTGTGAGTCCGGCAACCAGTGGTGTTCCCACACCCGCAGCCAGCGGATAGTCGAGCTGCGTACCGATGCATTGATAGCCACGGCGCAGATAGAACGCCACCAATTCAGTGCGCGCACTGAGCACCAGCATCTGCACACGCTCGGCGGCAAACTCTTGACTGGCGTAACGCTCGGCGGCGGCCAGCATCTGCTTGCCGACCCCACGCGTTTGGCACTGTGGATTGACCGCCAACATGCCGATATAGCTGAGCGGGCCCTGCTGCTCGACATACACGCAGGCCACGATGTGCTGGTCGAGCAGGCCCAGTAACAACACAGACGCAGGTTTTAACAGCAAGGCCGCCACTTGCGCCGCAGCGATGCGGCTGCCGCTGACCCAGTCGGCTTCATGAGTCCAGCCAGCAAGCCCGGCAACCGGGCGATACGCCTGATTGACCAAGCGTGCGACAGCCTCGGCATCTGCTGCTGCGGCAAGCCGGATTAGCTCAATGCTCAACGTTTAGCCTTCCATCGAGGTGCACAGCTCCACCAGGCTGCCATCCGGGCAACGTACATAGGCCACTTCCTGGCCCCAGGGTTTGCTTTGCGGCGCGGCAATGGCCAGGGCCCCAGCGGCCAGAGCGCGGGCATAGGCGGCCGGCACATCTTCGGTGACAAACCCCAGTTCGATGCCCAAGGGCTTGGGCGAGCTATGGGCGGCCACATGGCCGGCGGCAAAGTTCAGCGCCGCCAGCTCATGGGCGGCGAAAGCCAGCGCGGTGGCGCCAGTTTCCAGCTCGCCATAGGTGCCGGACTCATGCAAAAAACGCCGGCTAAAACCAAAGGCCTGCTCAAAAAAGCTCAAAGAGGCTTCAACGTCGGGGACATAAACGATGGTGTAAGCGAATTTCATACAGCACCTCCAATGGATAAAAAAAACCGGCCCATCCAGGCCGGTTTTCAGTATTGGTCTAACCGCTGGTTTTAGCCAAGCATCGCCACATGCCCTGGTTGGCTGGCCACCCGCGCCAACCAGGCGCGAATGGCAGGATAAGCGCTCAAATCAAAGCCGCCCTCATGGGCCACGTGGGTGTAGGCATAGAGGGTGATGTCGGCAATCGAGTAATGCTCGCCGACCAGATAAGGGGTACGAGTCAGTTGCTGCTCCATGACCTTGAAGGCCTTGTAGCCACGCACATGGCACTCTTGGTACTCCGTCAGGCGCTCGGCCGGCATGCCTTGGTACAGCTGGATAAAGCGCGCCACTGCCACATAGGGTTCATGGCTGTACTGCTCGAAGAACTGCCACTGCAACACCTGGGTGCGCAGCCGCGGCTCGCTGGGCAAAAAATCGGTGCCATCAGCCAGGAAATTCAGAATCGCGTTGGACTCCCACAAGCAGGTGCCATCGTCCAGCTCCAGCACCGGGATCTTGCCGTTCGGGTTCTTGGCCAGAAAGGCTTCGCTCTGGGTTTCGCCCTTGAGGATATCCACCTCAACCCACTGATATTCGAGCCCGAGCAACTCCAGCATCAGCTTGATCTTGTAGCAGTTGCCCGAACGGTAATCGCCGTAAACCTTGTACATAGCAGCCTCCTTAATCAGCTTGTTTGGCCCCAACTCACGCCAGCTTATCGGCCTGAGC
>MHZN01000284.1:4226-18796 GCA_001830395.1 Pseudomonadales bacterium RIFCSPLOWO2_12_59_9
TTCGTTTAGGCGTTCTGGTGCGACGTGGCTGAAGTTAAGTCGCAAATAACCTGGATGCTGATCCGGATCGACAAAAAACGGCTCGCCCGGCATAAAGGCCACGTTTTGCGCCAGGGCCGGTTTAAGCAGCGTGCGGGTGTCCAGTGGCTGCTTCAAGGTCAGCCAAAAGAACAGCCCGCCTTGTGGGATTTGCCAGTCGGCCAGCTCGGCAAAATGCTCCAGCAAAGCCGTCTGCATGGCGTCGCGGCGCAGCCGGTAAAAATCGCGCAGCTCGGCCAGATGGCCACGGTATTTCTCGCTGCCCAGCCATTGCAGGGCCTGCCATTGGCCGATGCGATTGGTGTGCAAATCCGCCGACTGCTTCAAGCGCAGCAGGTGCGGGTAGAGGTCCGGGGTGGCGATCAAGAAGCCCACGCGCAGGCCCGGCAACAGGGTCTTGGAGACGGTGCCAGTGTAGATCCAGCTGGCGGTCTTCAGCCGGCTGACAATCGGCGTGGCGCTGCCCGCATCAAACACCAGTTCACGGTACGGCTCGTCTTCGATCAGGGTGACCTTGAACTCATCCAGCAGCGCCGCCACCGCATCGCGCTTGGCCTCGCTGTAGCGCACCGCCGAGGGGTTCTGGAAGGTTGGAATCAGGTAGGCGAAGGCCGGTTTGTGCTGCTCCAACCGCGCGCGCAACTCGCCCAACTCGGGACCATCGGCCTCCTGGGCGACAGTGATGCAATCGGCACCAAACAACTGGAAGGCCTGCAGCGCCGCCAGGTAAGTGGGCGCTTCCAGCAGCACTTCGGTGCCCGGATCGATAAACAGCTTGGCGGCCAGATCCAGGGTTTGCTGCGAGCCGCTGACGATCAATACCTGGTTGGCATCGCAGGGCACGCCCAGGGCGCGGGCCTCGGCGGCAATCGCCTCACGCAGTGCCGGCTCGCCTTCGCTCATGCCGTATTGGCCCATGCTGGCGGGCATATCCGCCCATTCGACCTTGGGCAGCATGGCCTCGGCCGGCAAGCCGCCGGCGAAGGACATCACTTCTGGGCGCTGGGCGGCGGCCAGGATTTCACGGATCAAAGAGCTTTTCAGGCGGGCAACACGTTCGGAGAAGGCCATACAAATCACCGGCGGCAAAGACGCAATAAATTAAGTCAAACTGATTGACCGAAATTACTCCAGCCACAGTAGATACGTCAACATGCTTGACCTGAAAAGCACAGCCACTCAGCAGGCCGCCATGGAAGCCTTCTTCTTCGGTTACCAGGCCTTTACCGCCAAGCCCGACGAGATGCTGGCGCGCCGCGGTTTGAGCCGGGTGCACCACCGCATTCTGTTCTTTATCGCCTGTTATCCGGGCCTGAGCATGAAGGAGCTGCTGGCCGCCCTGGGGGTCAGCAAACAGGCGCTGAATATCCCGCTGCGCCAGTTGATGGAAATGCAGCTGGTCGAAAGCCAACCGGCCGCCGATGACAAACGCAAACGCCTGCTCGGCTTAACCCGTGAGGGCGCCAAACTCGAACAAGCGCTGCGCCGCGAACAAGCCAAGTTGCTGCAGCGGATTTTCACCGACGCCGGTGAAGCCGCCGTAAATGGCTGGCTGGCGGTTAATCAGGCGCTGGGCAAAACCCGCCAGCCGACGACCGCAGACCAGTAAGGCAGTGCAGCAAGTGTACGGTTGCAATTAGCCGCGCAAAAAACTGTACGGGCGATCAACTTCGCTGCTGTACCGCGACGCTTTAGCGCTTCCCGCATAGCCTACAGGCCATTGCTGGAGCGACGAGATGACGACTGAATTACTGCTGGCTTTTATCGCCTTTGCCTTTGTCACCTCGGTGACGCCGGGGCCTAACAACATGATGCTGCTGGCCAGCGGGATTAACTTCGGCCTGCGCCGCAGCCTGCCGCATTTGCTCGGCATCAGCCTGGGGATGCTGCTGATGGTCAGCGCCATCGGCTTTGGTCTGGGTGAGTTATTAAAATTCTTTCCGCCGCTCTACAACCTGCTGCGCTACGGCGGCGCCGCCTACTTGCTGTACCTGAGCTGGAAAATCGCCACCTCCGCCGCGCCCCAGGCAAACGGTGAAAACAGCGGCTCGCCGTTGAGTTTTATCCAGGCGGCGGCGTTTCAGTGGGTCAATCCCAAGGCCTGGATCATGTCCATCGCCGCCATCAGCACCTATGCCCCGGCGCAACCCATAGCCACGCAGATTCTGTTGATCGCCGGCCTGTTTGCGCTGATCAACTACCCCACCTGCTCGCTGTGGATTCTGGCCGGCAGCCTGCTGCGCCGTGCCTTGCAAAACCCGCGCAGGCTACGGCAGTTCAACTATTTGATGGCACTCATGCTGGTACTCTCGCTTTACCCCATATTATTGCCGCCGCCAGGAGTGGTTTGATGCCCCGGATACGTCTGCCGCGCTGGTTCGCCGACAGTTCAGTCGCCGCCCTGGTCGCCGGCTTCATTGCCATGCTCACCGGCCACACCAGCGGCCTGGTGCTGATTTTTCAAGCCGGCCAAGCCGCCGGCCTCGACAGTGGGCTGATCACCTCGTGGATCTGGGCGCTGTCGCTGGGCATGGCGCTGTGCACCATCGGCCTGTCGTTGCACTACCGGGCGCCGATAGTGGTGGCCTGGTCGACACCCGGCGCCGCCCTGCTAATCAGCAGCCTGCCGGGGGTGAGTTTCAACGAGGCGATCGGCGCTTATCTGGTCTGCGCGCTGTTGCTGACCCTGGTCGGCCTGACCGGTAGTTTCGAGCGGCTGATGCGTCACCTACCCGCCTCCCTTGCCAGCGCCCTGCTGGCCGGCATTCTGTTTCGGATCGCCAGCGCCATCTTCCCTGCCGCCCAGCAGCAACTCCCCTTGGTACTGGCGATGCTGTTCAGTTACCTGCTGCTCAAGCGCTGGCAGCCGCGCTATGCGGTGCTCGCCGCACTCTTGGTCGGCAGCCTGCTGGCTTACCACCTGGGCTTGCTCGATCTGTCCAGCGTGCCCCTGAGCCTGGCGCTGCCGCAGTGGACCACGCCGAGCTTTACCCTCAACGCCATCATCAGCATTGGTTTGCCGTTGTTTGTGGTGGCGATGGCCTCGCAGAACATTCCCGGCCTGGCCGTGCTGCGCGCCGATGGCTATAACGTGCCGGCCTCGCCGCTGCTTAGCGTCACCGGTATTGCCTCGCTGCTGCTGGCACCCTTCGGTGCCCACGGGGTCAACCTGGCGGCCATCACCGCGGCCATCTGCACCGGCTCGCATGCCCACGAAGACCCGCGCAAGCGCTACACCGCGGCCATCTACTGCGGATTGTTCTATGCCTTGGCCGGTGTGTTTGGCGCCAGCCTGGTGGCGCTGTTCGCCGCCCTGCCCACCGCCTTGCTGCTGTCGGTGGCGGCCATCGCCTTGCTGGGTTCTATCGGCAATGGCCTGAGCGCCGCCCTGCACAATCCGCGCGAGCGCGAAGCGGCGCTGCTGACCTTTATGGTCAGCGCCTCGGGGATCAGTTTCTACGGCATCGGCTCGGCGTTCTGGGGCTTACTGGCCGGTCTATTGACCCTACTGATCGTCAATGCTGGGCGTGATAACTGAGGTTGGGCGCCAAATGGAGATTTCTGTGAATGCAGTACAGACGCTCACTCGCTACAAAGCCTGGGCCGACGGCCTTTTCCTGGCGGTCGTTGCTGGCCTTCCTGAGTCAGAGCTTGTTGCTCCACGCCCAATCATCTTCGGCAGCCTCATCCGCACGCTCAATCATTCGTACTCCATGGACTACGTTTGGCAGTCCAATCTACTTGGCAGGCCCCATGGACTTACAACGCGCAATCCAGTTGATCACCCGCCTATTCAAGATCTTGTCGCTTCTCAGCTTAAGCTGGACACCTGGTACGTTGACTATGCCGACTCGCTATCCCATGACCAACTTGGTGAGGTGGTGAAGTTTGAGTTCATTGGAGGAGACATCGGAGCCATGTCGCGCGCAGATATTCTCCTGCATGTGGTCAACCACACCACATATCACCGCGGACACGTTGCAGATATGCTTTATCACCTCAACGTTTTTCCACCCACAACCGATCTTCCGGTCTTCCTTCAAGCGTCGGTTACCCCCTGACAAGCGGGTCAAATCGTTCGCTTTGCTCTCTGGGACCGCGTGCCGACCTATACGCTATGCCCCAGTTGTGGATGAAGACCCAATCCTAGGGTGGACTCAGGAGCACAGCGAACAGTCCGCCGGTTTTCAACGGTGACATCCGGGTGTACTGCCTGCGGCGAGTACCGCCTACGCCAAGTCCGATGCGCATTCATCGCGGGCCACATAACCCGCAACGGGACATACCCCAAATAACCCCATCAAGCCGGGCTGAGCGCCAGCTCGCGGCCATGCACGCGATTGACCAGCCAACCGAATACGCCGGCGGTGAAGAACATGATAAAGCCGTACAGCGCCGCGGGAATCGCCATGGTCGGGTTGTTCAGCAGCGCTGGGCTCAGCGCCAAGGCAATCGCCAGGGTGCCGTTGTGGATGCCGATCTCCATGCCGATGGCGATGGACTGACGCAGGCTGAGTTTCATCAGGCGCGGCACCCAGTAACCCACCGCCAAACTGATCAGGTTAAACACCAGCGCCGCCAAGCCGACTTGCGGGGCGTATTCGACCACTGTGGCCCAGTCCTTGGCGATGGCCAGCACTATGATCAGCAGCAAAAACAACGCTGAAATAATCTTCACCGGCTTGTCCATGCGCGCGGCAAAGCCCGGTAACTGGCGCTTGATCAACATGCCGATGGCCACCGGCCCCAGCACTATGGCAAACACCTGCACGACCTTGGCGAACTGCAGCGGAATGGCCTGATCGGCGGCCATAAAGTGATTGAGCGAGAGGTTAACGATCAGCGGCATGGTCAGGATCGCGATCACCGAATTCACCGCCGTCAGGGTGATATTCAGCGCCACATCGCCATGGGCCAAGTGGCTGTACAGGTTGGCACTGGTGCCGCCCGGCGAAGCCGCCAACAGCATCAAGCCGACCGCCAGGGCCGGCGCCAAACCAAAGCCGCTGGCGATAAAAAAGCACAGCACCGGCAACAGCAGCAGCTGGCACACCAGCCCCACCAGCACCGGCTTGGGAAACTGCACCACCCGGGCAAAGTCGGCCAGACTCAGCGACAACCCCAGGCCGAGCATGATGATGCCCAGCGCCAGGGGCAGAAAAATAACTAACAGGGGATCAGCGGTCATTATTGTTATTACCTTTATTTAGACTGCAGCGATTGTGCCGGGCCGCCGAAGTATCCACCAGTGACCCTGCCGGCCAAGCCGATCTCTATTCGCCATAAAAAAAGCGCCATACAGACAGTCTGTATAGCGCCTTAGTCTGCGGATGTCGCCGTTACATCGCGGTCACACCGCCATCAATGGCCAACGCCTGGCCGGTGGTGAAGGCCGCCGCGTCGCAACACAGATACATCACTGCCGCGGCAATTTCCTCGACCCGACCGATGCGCCCAACCGGGTGCATGCCGGCGACGAACTCGCCCTTCTTCGGGTCGGCTTCATAGGCGCGGCGGAACATGTCGGTGTCGATCACGGCCGGGCAGATGGCGTTGACGCGAATCTTCTTTTTGGCAAACTCGATAGCCGCCGACTTGGTCAGGCCGATCACCGCGTGCTTGGAGGCGCTGTAGATGCTCATCTTCGGCGCGGCGCCCAGGCCTGCGATCGAGGCGGTATTGACGATAGCGCCGCCGCCCTGGGCCAGCAGCAAGGGCAACTGGTACTTCATGCACAGCCAGACACCCTTGACGTTGACGCCCATGATGGCGTCGAACTCGGCCTCGGAGCCCTCGTTGAGCTTGCCCTTTTCGATCTCGATGCCGGCATTGTTAAAGGCATAATCCAGCCGCCCGTATGCCGCCACTGTCGCGGCCATCAAGGCCTGCACATCGGCGTCTTTACTGACATCGCAGCGCACGAAGGTGGCTTCACCACCGGCCTGGCGAATCAACTCGACCGTGGCCTCGCCACCCGCGGCGTCAACATCCGACACCACCACATTCAGCCCCTCGGCAGCGAAGGCCTGGGCGGTGGCGCGACCAATACCGGCAGCGGCGCCGGTGACCAGGGCAACCTGGCCGGAGAAACTCATGCTCATTTAACTGTCCTCTGCGGGAGTGATTAACTGCCCGCAGTCTAGCCAGTGCGCCAGCAGCGAGGCAGCACTATCAAACCCCCTGTTGGCAGCCTATGCAAAACGCTGATAAGCCAAGCGCCGCCAGCCGCAGCGGCGGCAACGCCCGCCAGAACAGCCGCGGCAAGCATTGTTCGGCGGCAGATTTGCGCCTAAGGTGCTGGCCTCTCGCGCCCTCACGGATGATCGCCATGCCCCGCCTGCTTTGCACCCTGGTGTTACTGCTGTGCAGCCTTAACTGCCGGGCGGCCGATCCCGCGCAATTGGCCCGAGTGTTATATCCACAGGCCGCGCACTGGCTGCCGCTGGCCAAGCTGCCGGCGCCCAGCCAGGCACGCTTCGACGAGATCAAATGGTTGCTGCGCAAGCACTATCTGGAGCAGCTGCCGGCAGACTCACCCGAGGAGTCACCGGATTGCTCCTTTATCACCCGCGCGCTGTACGAGCAAAACTCCACTGAGCACTTTTACCAAGCCGACCTGAATGCCGATGGCGCGGCGGACCTGCTCTACAGCGGCACCGCGCAGTGCCGTGAAGGTGCCCTCAGCCTGATTTGGTACGGCGCCGCCAATGGCTGGTTTTCCGGCCTGGTGAGCCGCAGTCCCAGTGAGTTGCTGTTGATTCAGCTGCAACCGAAAGCACAGTTTGTTAGCTATACGGCTGGCTGTTGCGGCGACCCCATAGAGAGCTATGCCTTGGGCGAACTGCAGCCGCCACAGCCCCCTGACCAGGTACCTGTCAGCCTACAACTGCCGGACGCCATAAGCCCCGTCAGCGGTCAATTCACCGCCACAGGCGGCGTCACCCTGCGCACCTCGCCCGAGCGCCAAGACGCATACAACCAAGGTTGGAGTGAGAACTTCGGCACGGCCATGTTCGGCAATATCAGCCGCCGCTATCTGCCCGGCGCCAGTCTGCAACAGTTGCAGCAGTATCGGGACGCCCAAGGTGTGCAATGGCTGTTGGTACGCATGGGCAAAGACAGCGACGTCTTGGCGGTGCATAACCCACTGAACGTAACTATCGGCTGGATCGAAGCCAGCTGCCTGCAAGGCCCCTGCAGTGGACCCGAGTTTGCCAATGCCGCGCCATAACGGCTGCACCGGTTACAACGAGTGCGGCAAGCGAGTGCGTTATGGCCTATTTCGCATCTTAAGCTTTATCAGCTAAATGGATTTTGCGGTATTTCGCGACACGGCAAAACTTGCCCGCCGGCCGATTCGGGGCTATCAAAGAAGGCTACCCATCCGCGTTACCAGCCGTGAGTGCCTGCCATGAGTGTCCATCACAACCGTCAATTCTTACTCGCCCAACGCCCGCAAGGCCTGCCCAGCCGGGAAACCTTCAGCTATGTCGAAACCGTCCTGGGCGAGCCGGGACCTGGGCAAATTCTGGTCAAGAATGAATACCTGTCGCTGGACCCGGCCATGCGCGGCTGGATGAACGATGCCAAGTCCTATATTCCGCCGGTCGGCCTGGGTGAGGTGATGCGCGCCCTCGGCGTCGGCAAGGTAATAGCCTCGCAGAACCCGGGCTTTGCCGTGGGTGACTACGTCAACGGCGCACTGGGCGTACAGGATTTCTTTCTCGGCGACCCCAAGGGTTTCTACAAGGTCGACCCAAGCCGTGCGCCACTGCCGCTGTACCTGTCGGCGCTCGGCATGACCGGCATGACCGCCTACTTCGCCCTGCTCGATGTGGGCCAGCCGAAAGCAGGCGAAACCGTGGTGATCTCCGGCGCGGCCGGTGCGGTCGGCAGCATTGCCGGGCAAATCGCCAAGCTCAAAGGCTGCCGGGTGATTGGCATTGCCGGCGGCGCCGAGAAGTGCAAATCGCTGATCGACGAGCTGGGCTTTGACGGCGTGATCGACTACAAAAACGAAGACGTGGTGGCCGGTCTCAAGCGCGAGTGTCCGAAAGGCGTGGATGTGTATTTCGACAACGTCGGCGGCGACATTCTCGACGCGGTGCTGACCCGCCTGGCCTTCAAGGCGCGAGTGATCATCTGCGGCGCCATCAGCCAGTACAACAACAAACAAGCGGTCAAAGGCCCGGCCAACTACCTGAATTTGTTGGTCAACAGCGCCCGCATGGAAGGCATGGTGGTGATGACCTACGCGCCGCGCTTTGCCGAGGCCGCAGTAGAGATGGGCGGCTGGCTGGCCAGCGGCAAGATCAAGAGTCGCGAAGACATAGTGGTCGGCCTGGAAACTTTCCCCGAGACCTTGCTGAAACTGTTCAGCGGCGAGAACTTCGGCAAGCTGGTGCTGAAGGTCGAATAACGCGGTGGCGGCCTATGCTCGTAGGGTGGGCTTCAGCCCACCAACCCTACGCACAGAAACGCTGGGCTAAAGCCCACCCTACTGCCGAAACTCTCTAGAAATTTAAGCCAACTCCGCCAGCACTGCCGCCAAGGCTTGCTGCGGGTTGGCGGCTTGGCTGATCGGCCGGCCTATGACCAGGTAATCGGAGCCGGCCTGCAAGGCTTGCGCCGGGGTCAGAATCCGCCGCTGATCATCCTGGGCGCTGCCGGCCGGGCGAATCCCCGGAGTCACCAACTGCAACTGCGGATGGGCGGCTTTCAGGGCGCTGGCCTCCTGGGCCGAACAGACCAAACCATCCAAACCGGCCTGCTGGGCCAAACCGGCCAGGCGCAACACCTGCGCCTGGGGTTCGATATCCAGGCCGATGCCGGCCAGGTCCTCACGCTCCATGCTGGTCAGCACGGTCACGCCGATCAGCAAAGGTTTCGGCCCACTGATTTGCTCCAGGGTTTCGCGGCACGCGGCCATCATCCGCAAGCCGCCCGAGCAGTGCACATTGACCATCCATACGCCCAACTCGGCCGCCGCTTTTACCGCCATGGCGGTGGTGTTGGGAATGTCATGGAATTTCAGGTCGAGAAACACCGCAAAACCCTGCGCCTGCAAGGCTTCGACAATCGACGGCCCGCAGCGGGTGAACAACTCTTTACCGACCTTGAGCCGGCACTGGGCTGGATCAAGCTGAGCCGCCAGCGCCAAGGCCGCGTCAGCAGTGGGGAAATCGAGGGCAACAATAATCGGGCTCTGGCAAGGCATGGCGGCTTTCTCTGGCTAATCAAAACGCCGCGCAGTGTAGCGCAAGCCCCGCTTCAGCGGGATTACCCAGGCACCTGCGGCGCTGCTTTAGAGCAAATTACTCACGGTAAAAGCGGTCATAAAGCCGGCCAAGGTGATCAATCCGGTGAAGGCGTGGGTCTGCGCAAAAGCTTCGGGAATCAGCGTATCGACCAGCATGCACAGCACCGCCCCGGCCGAGAAACCCAGCGCGAACGACAACCACAGCGGCGACAGATCGGCCATCAACAACGGCCCGAGCATGGCGGCCACCCCGGAGAGCAGCACAATCACCCCCCACACCGTAAACACATAAGCGGCGCTGTGACCCTCGGCCTTAAGCCCGGCGGCGCTGGCCAAGCCTTCTGGAAAGTTGGCCAGCAGGATCGCCACCATCATCACCAAACTGACATTGCCACCGCCGAGCAAGCCCAGCCCCAGGCCCAAGGATTCTGGAATACCATCCAGAAAAGCCCCGGCGGCAATCAGCAAGCCCACCACTGGCGCCTTTACCGACAACTTGCTGCGGTGCTTGCGCTCCTGATACTCGAGCCATTCATTGGCCGCCACAAACACCACTCCACCGCACAGCAAGCCGCCCAAGGTCGGCCACAGACCGCCCAACCGTTGCGCTTCGGGAATCTGCTCAAAACACAGGGCGGAAATCAGCACACCACTGCCATAGGCCATGACGGTGGCCACCACCTTGCGCGGCAAGCTCCAGTAAAAACCGATCAAGGCCCCCACCAACAAGGTGCTGGCGGCCAGCCAAGCCCAAAGCCCGGCCTGTAAAACAATCCCCAAACCCATGCATGCGCCCCCTGAAAAGCAGCAAGGCTACCGGCTCGGGCGCTGATTTGCTTGGTTAATGCCCTGCAGAACCTGGCCGCTGACGGGCTCACAGATCGTTTAAAAACTACTGCGCTCGGCTATGCAGCGTTGAAATCAGCCTCACAGCCACAGGCTGAACGCGCTTCAGCGCGGCCCCGAAGGGGTGAGCGAAGCGAATCAAATGCTCATGTACAGCTCGTACACTCGGCTTTGGCATCCTGCGTCGCCCTACCTTCTGCATCCATGCAGTCGTGCGCTTTAAGACTTTTTAGCCTTGTGACCCACATGGATGTGGGAAATGCAGCTAGCCCGCAGGAGCGGGCGTCGCACTAGCCGTCGCTCGCTACATTTTTCAACGGCCTGTTAAGCTGAGTTTTTGCATCGACTGATTTTCACCAGCAGGGATTGGATAGGCAGATGGGACGAGTGGTAGCTGCAGCGGTTTACGCCAAAGGTAAAAAGGTCGCCGACATTAGCCTGGACGAAGGCGCGGCGTGGGCCGCCAAGCCCGAGCACTTTGTCTGGATTGGTCTGCAGCAACCCAATAGCGACGAACTGGGCAGCCTGCAGCGGCAATTTAACCTGCATGACCTGGCCATCAGCGACGCTTTGGCGCAACACCGCCGGCCGAAACTGGAAACCTTTGGCGATGCGCTGTTTATGGTGCTCTACGCGCCGCTACGGGTCGACGGCAAACTGGAGTTTATCGAAACCCATATCTTTGCCGGCACCGGTTACATCATCAGCGCCCGTTACGGCGACTCATCGCCCTACTCCCACGTGCGACAAAGCTGCGAAGCCAAGCCGCTGCTGCTGGCCAACGGCGAAGACTTTGTGCTCTACGCGCTGCTCAACTTTGTGGTGGAAACCTACCGACCGGTTACCGAACTGATCCACAGTGAGATCGATGAGCTGGAGCAAAGCGTGCTCGGCCAATCCCTCAGCCAGGGCGATATCGAACGTATCCACGGCCTGCGCCGCGATCTATTACGGCTGCACCGCCACGTAGCGCCCCTGGTAGAGATCTGCCAAGAGCTGCAAAGCCTGTCGTTTCCCTTTATCGACAAACACATGCGCCCGTACTTTCGCGACGTGGCGATTCACGTCAACCGCCTGCTGGAAGACTTGACCGCCCTGCGCGACATCGCCAGCCAAACCATCGAAATCGGTTTGCTGCTGGAGTCGTCACGACAAAGCGTGGTGCAACGCAAATTCGCCGCCTGGGCGGCCATTCTGGCCTTCCCAACGGCGGTTGCCGGAATCTACGGAATGAACTTTCAGAATATGCCGGAGCTGACCTGGCACTACGGCTACTTCGGCGTACTGGGGCTTATCGGCGTGGGCTGCTGCACCTTATTTGCCAACTTCAAACGCCTGGGTTGGCTGTAATCCGTAGGGTGGGCTTTAGCCCACCACCGTCGTTACCAACAGCGGCTTGCGGTGGGCTAAAGCCCAGCCTACAGACCAGCCTTCAACCCCGTGCAACGGGATAGGGCTTAATGCTTACCCTGCCCGACAAAGCGCATCATCCATTCGGCCACCATATGGCCTTGCTGCTCATGTTGCAGGCTGGTGAGACCGCTCTGATAGACCTGCTGGCCGTACATATCCTGACGGATCTCCAGCACCGAGCGCGAGTAGTCGTGATCGAACTCTGGGTGGCCCTGGAAGCACAACACCTGATCGCCAATGCAATAAGCGCCAATCGGGCAGAACTCGCTGCTGGCCAGAATGGTGGCGTTATCCGGGGCCACAGTGACCTGGTCCTGGTGGCTGATCAACATGGCCAACCGCTCGGTGCTTGGCTGCATCCAGGCCGGCTGCTCGCTGATCTCATAGTGATGCACACCGACGCCCCAGCCCTGAGTTGCCCGTTCGGTTTTGCCACCCAGCAACAAGGCCAGTAACTGATGGCCAAAACACACCCCCATCAGCTTGTCGCCCAACTGATAACGCTTCAGCAAAAACACCCGCAGGGTTGCAATCCACGGGTCACTACCGAACGAATCGGCCTTGCTGCCGGTAATCAGGTAGGCATCGTAATGCTGTTGATCGTCCGGGTATTGGCCGGCAACTACGTTGAACACTTCAAACTCGGCCGCGATCGGCTGGCGGGCGAATAAACGCTGAAACATCCGACCATAACCCTGAAATTGGTCAACCAAATCGGGGTGAATGTTATCGGTCTCAAGGATGCAAATACGCAGTGGCATGCAGGTTTCCTGAAGCAGTGAATGACAGGGTCAAGTGTTTGTTTTTTTTAACACATATAGCCATTTATGAAAACCTCTCGGCGGGCAAAAGGCGCAATTAGCCGGCGCTTTTATCGCCGCCGAAATGACCCAGGCAACTACAACTTTACCCCCGTGGCTCAACGCAGAACTTGCCCATTTGCCCACAGCCGCCTGCAACAGGGTCATAGCCCCGGCAGCGGCTTTGTTCTAAATTCGCCACTGGCGCATTTTCCCCGAACAATAACCACAAGCGCGAGAGCCATGACCCAAGCCGATCTGATTTCCCCTGCCCGTTTTCTAGCCCGCCTGCCCGTCAACCTCGGCCGTGTGCCGCGGATGTTGCGCGGCCTGTATTACACCGGCATTCGCAACCGCGAAAAAAACCTGTCCCTGGCTTGGGCGCTGGAGCGCACCAGCCAGCTGCATCCAGAACGCCCGGCGGTGATGGATGAAAGCCGCAGCCTCACCTATCGCCAGTTCAATGTCTGGGCCAACCGCCTCGCTTGGGCCCTCAAGGCCGATGGCGTCAAGCATGGCTCGGTGGTGGCGGTGATGCTGGAAAATCGCCTGGAGCAACTGGCCTTGCTGGCGGCGCTGGCCAAGCTCGGCGCGGTCGGCGCGCTGATCAACACCACCCAACGCGGCAAGGTGCTCACCCACAGTTTGAACCTGGCGAAACCCTCGTTCTTTGTCATTGGCGAGGAGTTGGTCGAGGCCTTTACCGAGGTTCGCGGCGACGTACAGGGCGCCGAGCGGCCCGGTTACTGGCTGGCCGACCGCGACACCTTGCAAGACGCAGGTGTAGCGCCCAGCGGCTGGCTCAACCTGGCCCAACGCACTGTCGGCCAAAGCGAGGCCAATCTGCCGGACAGCCAGCAGGTCAAACTCAAAGACCCCTGCTTCTATATCTACACCTCCGGCACCACCGGCATGCCCAAGGCCTCGATCACCAGCCACGGCAAGTGGATCAAGGCCTATGGCGGTTTCGGCCATGCCGGCCTGGCGCTGCAAAACACCGACGTGCTGTACCTGACCCTGCCGCTCTATCACAGCAACGCCGTGACCGTTAGCTGGGGCTCGGCCCTGGCCGGCGGCGCGGCCCTGGCGGTGCGCCGCAAGTTCTCCGCCAGCGCCTTCTGGAAGGATGTGGCCTATTACCAGGCCACCTGCTTCGGCTATATCGGCGAACTGTGCCGCTACCTGCTCAATCAGCCGGTATGCCCCGAGGAAAAAAACAACAGCCTGACCTGCATGATCGGCAATGGCCTGCGCCCCTCGATCTGGCACGAGTTCAAAACCCGCTTCGAGGTGCAGCGCATTACCGAGTTTTATGCCTCCAGCGAGGGCAATATCGGCTTCACCAATGTGTTCAATTTCGACAACACCGTCGGCTATTCCCCGGCCACCTTTGCCATAGTCGGCTACGACCTGGACAACGACCGCCCCATGCGCAATGCCAAGGGCTTTTTAGAAAAAACCGCCCAAGGCCAGCCCGGTTTGTTGATCAGTGAAATCAGCAAGAAATGGCCCTTCGACGGCTACACCGACCCGGCCAAGAGCGAAGCGGCGATCCTGCGTAACGTGTTCAAGAAAGGCGACGCCTGGTACAACACCGGCGACCTGATGCGCGACATCGGCTGCAAGCACGCGCAGTTTGTCGACCGCCTGGGCGACACCTTCCGCTGGAAGGGCGAGAACGTCTCCACCACCGAAGTTGAAAGCCTGCTCGGCGCCTTTCCGGGCGTTGAGGATGCGGTGGTCTATGGCGTGGAAATCCCCGACACCAACGGCCGCTGCGGCATGGCCGCGCTGCGCCTGAGCGCCGGTGCGAGCCTCGACCCGCAGGCCTTGGCGCAGTATCTGGACCAGGAAATGCCCGCCTATGCCGCGCCGCTGTTTATTCGCCTGCTGACCGAGGTGGAAACCACCGGCACCTTCAAATACAAGAAGACCGACCTCAAGCAGGTGGCCTATGACCCGGCGCAAACCCAGGACCCGCTGCTGGTGCGCCTACCCGGCAGCGACCGTTTTGAGCCGGTGTGCAGCCTTATCTACGGGAAAATCCAAACCGCCAGCTATCGCTTTTGATCGCCACAACCCGGGCGTCGCAATGGCGCCCGCGGCTGGTTAAAGCGCGGCCGCTTGTGTCAGTCCAAGACGTTAGGATTCGAGTTGAGAGCAGTAGGGGGCAGGCTGGACAGCCGCAGTGCCTGAGCACGAGTAGGAGCTAA
>MHZN01000285.1 GCA_001830395.1 Pseudomonadales bacterium RIFCSPLOWO2_12_59_9
CTGGTGGTCGATGGTCGTGGCTTGGTAGTACCGGGCAATGAAGAGGGTTTCTTCCTCGGTGGTTGCCTGTTCGACTTCGTGACCCCTGAGATGCGCATCTATCAAGAGGAGATCTTCGGCCCAGTACTGTGCATCGTCCGAGTTAATAGCCTTGAAGAGGCCATGCAGCTGATCAACGACCACGAATACGGCAACGGCACCTGCATCTTCACCCGTGACGGTGAAGCGGCGCGCTTGTTCTGCGACGAGATCGAAGTCGGCATGGTCGGCGTCAACGTACCGCTGCCGGTGCCGGTGGCTTACCACAGCTTCGGCGGCTGGAAGCGCTCATTGTTCGGCGACCTGCACGCCTACGGCCCGGACGGCGTGCGTTTCTACACCAAGCGCAAAGCCATTACCCAGCGCTGGCCACAACGGGCCAGTCATGAAGCGTCCCAATTTGCCTTCCCTAGCCTGTAACTCGGCTAGGTAGAGTCAAACAAAAAGGCCCCTCGAGAGATGGGCCTTTTTGCCTAATATTTCAGTGCCGCGCGGGCGCGGCATCGGTGCAGTGTTTCAGTCTCAGGCCAGCTTGTCTGGGGGTTTGAATCGGCACCTCTTGCAGGGGCGGGCATGTGGACATGCCATCAGCGTGCAATACGCGCGAAAGCTTCCGTCGAGACCGTTGTCATAAGGGCAGCCCACTTCAAACCATTTAGAATCCACTTACGCTTGTGCGAGCTAGAGAAAAACCAGGCGAAAACGGCTGAGGACGCGGAGTTTACGGCTTGTAAATGAGCAGTCCGAAGCCGTTTTCAACGCAGTTTTCCCGACGCGCAGCCGAGCGTAAGCGGGTTCTCAGAAGAGGACATCCTGCAATGAGTAAACCCCTGATTGGCCTGCCCCTGTGCCGCTGGCAGCTGACGGATCGCGATATTGGCTGGTTTCATCTGGTCGGCGAAAAGTACATCAGCTCGGTCACCGGTTACGGTGCCTTCCCGCTGATGATTCCAGCCTTTGGCGATGAGCTGGACATGGACACCGTGCTGGATAGCGTCTCGGGCATCATGTTCGGCGGCTCGCTGTCCAACGTGCACCCAAGTTTCTACGACGACGAGCATCCGGGCCTGGGCCTGGCCGATAAACCGCGCGACGCCACCGTATTACGCCTGATGCGCGCCTGCCTGGAGCGGGGCATTCCCTTTATCGGCATCTGCCGCGGCGTGCAGGAAATGAACGTGCTGTTTGGCGGCACCTTGCACCGCGAAGTACACGCGGTAGCAGGTCGTCTCGATCACCGCGAAGTGAAAGACGTACCGGACGACGTGGCCTATGGCCCGATCCACAAAGTCACCCTCACCGAAGGCGGTGTGTTGCACAAGGTGATCGGCGCCCACCAAATGGCGGTCAATTCGCTGCACGGCCAGGGTATCGACCGCCTCGGCGAAGGTTTGCAAATCGAGGCGGTGGCCGAAGATGGGCAAATTGAAGCTGTCAGTGTGATCGGCGCCAAAGCCTTTGCGCTGGGCGTGCAATGGCACCCGGAATACCGCTATTGGGAAAACCCGCAGTACAACAAGTTGCTGCAGGCCTTTCATGATGCGGCCAAGGAGTATCAGGCAAAAAATCTGCGCTGAGCCGTGAGGCGGTGGCCTGATCAAAGGCACTGCGTTTAGCGGTTGATTGAAACAAAAGGCCCGTCGAATGACGGGCCTTTTGTTTTTGGGTGTTGAAGTGGGTCGCCTCGCGCCATCCATAACCTGCGATTTAGTTGATCTGCGCCGGGGTGGGGGCGGGGGCATGTCCCTATAGTCGCCGCTCTCATTCCCGCCCGTTTCAGAAACCAGGAAAAGGACTGCCGCCATGCGTCTGTTTGCCTTCGTGTTGTTCAGTCTGTTCGCCACCCAGGCCTTGGCCAATGAGGAGGCGATGCTGCGTTTCAATCAGCTGAATGCTGACCCCATTTTGCGTCAGCAGGCCTATGCCGCCGGGCAAGAGCGGATTCTGTTCTGTGGCAACTGCCACGGGGTGAACGGCAATAGCAAGCGCCCGCAGATTCCCAATTTGGCCCAGCAGAATCCGGTCTATCTGTTCAATGCCTTCGAGAAATTCGCCAGCGGCGAGCGTAAGGACTTTGTCATGTCCAAGCTGGCGCCAAGCCTGACGGCGGCTGACCGGGTCAATATCGCCATCTATTTTGGCCAGCAAAAGCTCTTGCCGCACACCGAACCGGTCGACCCTGCGTTGCTGGCCCAGGGCGAGATCAAATTCAAAACCATCTGCACCGGCTGTCATGGCGTTAATGCCGAAGGGCGCGACAATACCCCGCGGCTGGCCGGTCAGCCCGGTGAGTATTTACGCAAGGCGCTGACCCGTTTCCGCGATAAAGACCCCAGCCGCGCCGGTTCGGTGATGATGACCATCGCCGCGGATTTCAGCGATCAGGAGATCGGCGCTTTGGCGGCGTACCTGCAGCAGTTGCAGTAGTCGGTTGGCTAAGTGACAACGCGGTATAGACAACCAAGCCCCGGCCATCGTGCCGGGGCTTTTGCGTTTGCTGGGGTGTCTGTGACGAATAAGGCTGCATAAGGAGATTAAATAGGCTGGTTGATATTACTGATGATTCTGCGTCTGTAACTTGGCGCCTGTAAATTGTCGACCTGCTAGCAGTTTACGCAATGCCCTGCTGATGCCGCCCCAGGCTTTGCTTAGGCTACGAGGGTGTGTTCATTCTCGGAGGCGTTAGCAATGATTATCGGGTCGAAGTTTGCTAAGCAGTGGCTCCGTCGTCGTGGTTTGTTGGCCTCGCTTGGTTTCTTGCTGCTGATGCTCTGTGTGCCTGCGCGTGCGGAGCCGGCGCTGTCGCTCAAAGGGCCGCGCCCGGTGGTTTGGGCGGACTTTCTGGGGGTTAATGCCCAGTTGCTCTGGTTTGATGAGGTGCATTACCGGCAGCAGCTTGATCTGTTGCAGGCGCTGGGCTTGAGTTGGGTCCGGGTAGACCTGCATTGGGACCGTCTGGAGCCAGCGCCTGGCCAATGGCAGTTAACCGAGCTGGATCGGCTGACGGCGGTACTGGCAGAGAAAAAACTTAAGTCTCTGCTGTATTTGGTGGGCTCGGCGCCGTTCGCCAGCAGTGCGCCAAGCGGGAGCAGTAACGCCGATCAGTACCCGCCACTCTCGGCAGAGTTGTTTGCCGAGAGTTTGGGGTTCTTGGCGCAACGCTATCCAACGGTGAATGCCTGGCAGGTGTGGAATGAGCCCAATATCTCGCCCTATTGGCAGCCGATGGAAGACCCGCTGGCCTATCAGCAACTGCTAGAGACTTCTTTGACTCGGTTGGCGAGCGCGAACCCTGCGGCGCAACAAGTGCTGGGTGGCATGGCGTATTACAGCCAGATGCCGTTGCGCGGCGGATTGATGCTTGAGGCCTTGGCGAACCTGGGCAGTGTCCGCAGTGATCGAGTAGTGGCGTACCACCCTTACAGTTTTACCCCCGAGGGTGACAGTGCATCGGATCGCGATTTTTTATCGACCAGTGCTTGGCTTAATCAGCAGTTGCGGGCGCGTGGCAGCGGGCCGATCTGGGCGACTGAATTTGGTTGGTCCACCTATAGCGGGCCGGTGGAGTGGCAGCCGCAGGTGGATGAGCTGGGGCAAGCGGACTACCTGATCAAGCGCATTGCACTGATGAGCGCGATGGATTTTGATCGGGTCTTTCTGTTTACCTTGAGTGATCTGGATGCCCGCGCCAGCGTGCGCGATCAGCATTATGGCTTGCTACGGTTGGATGGCAGCAAGAAGCCGGCTTACCTGGCGCTGCAACGCTTTCTTAAAACTACCGGGCCGAGTCTGCAGCCGCAGCCCGCCCCCGAGTTCGCGACGGCGCCCGCCGGGATGATTAGCATTGCCTGGCAGCGCACCGATGGTCGTTGGGTCTGGCTGTTTTGGGCGCAAGAGCCGGGGCAGGTCAGGCTCCAGCGGCAGGGCAGTGGCACCTTGTACAACCCGCTGAAGGGTACGTCTAAGCGCTTTTCAGTCGGTACGTCAGGGGCGTTAATTGAGGTGGGTAGAGAAATGCAGATAGTGGTGATGTAGGTAGCGTGGGCGCCTAAATTCAAGCGTGGGACAAATCTATGGGATCGGGTTACCCGGTATTTGGCTCGGTGGCAAGCGTCTGCCAGTCGATTACTCCCATCGAGTCATTGGCGAATATCCCGAGCGTTTTACCGTCACGGCTGCGTTGCAGTATCGAGTGGCCGGCGCTGATGGCTTCGCCGGTGTGCCGGTTGTTGGCCTTGGCGTCTCGGGTTGGGCTGAACAACCAGCTGTGCGGGTCTTGCCAGCGCACCGCGGTGCCGGCGGGGTAGTGCCAGTCGCCGAGGTCCAGTGGCGCGCCCAGTTCGCCCTCCCAGCGACGTAACTGCCTGGCCTCATCGAGTTCTATGCGCAGTTCGCGCAAGGCTAAACCGAGAAAGCTCAGCGGCGGCTCTGCCGGATCGTCATTGCTCAGCTGCCAGCCCGATTCATCGGCGTACACCTGGCTGTTCGCCGGCCACACAACGCCAGCTACCAGGCTGTGAGCCGCCAGGTCGCACTTGGTGAATTGCCATTGACTGGGTTGCAGGCGGGTTGCAATTTCACGTTTGAACTCCGCCCAGCCGCCGGCGCCGCAGGGCCAGCCGTCTACCCGTGCATCGTCCGTTAAACGTAAACGCGAGAAGTAGTGATGGGGCGGCAGATCGATAGCGTCCACCCGCAACCCGAGTACCTCGATTGGCTGGTTCAGCTCGGCGTAGATCAGGCTGTCCAGGCCATGCAGTTGCGGCTGTGCTTGCCAGTCGAGCGGTTCGAGGCTGTCGAGTTTTACCTGGCTGCCGGCCGGGAAGTGCAATTCGCCAAGCTGCAGCTGTTGTTCGAGGCGCGGGTTCAGCGCCTGCCATTGCGCCTGGGCGGCGACCACGGCGCGCGGCTCCTGCCGCTTTATAAACAGGCCCGGCATCAGCAGTAGCGACAGCAGCAGACTGAGGCCGATATAGCTTTTCGGATGACGGCGCAGGTGGCGACGCGAACGGCCAAACACCAGCGCCAGCAGAATCAGCAGCAAACCGCTGGCGGCCAGCAGGCTCAGCAAGACAAGCAGACCTAACAGGATAAACAGGTCTGGAGAGGGGACGGGAATCATCAGCAGCGCCGTGGCAGGACAGCGCAGGCATTGCGCTGGACGAACCTAAGCTAATGCCATTGGCGCAATAAGTCTGCCGGGCGCTGGGAGTTTTGTGCGCGGCGCGGGTTAAACCTTACGGACGAACTCGGATTTGAGCTTCATGGCGCCGATGCCGTCGATTTTGCAGTCGATGTCGTGGTCGCCGTCGCACAGGCGGATGTTTTTCACCTTCATGCCGACTTTCACCACTAGGGAAGTGCCTTTGACTTTCAGGTCTTTGATCACGGTGATGGTGTCGCCATCTTGCAGCACGTTGCCGACTGAGTCTTTGATCACGCGGGCGTCATCGCCGGCGGCTTCAGCGGCTTCGGTGGCCGACCATTCGTGGGCGCATTCCGGGCAGATCAGCATGGCGCCGTCTTCGTAGGTGAATTCGGAATTGCATTTTGGGCAGGCTGGCAGAGTGCTCACGAAGTGTCCTCAAGGGTTCAGGAAGCTGGGAAGCCGCAGATTATATAAGGTTTTAACGCCTTTGCGGCGTTGCCGGGCTGCGCGGTCGGGGCACAAGGCTCAGGCGTCAGCCTGCAGGCTGGTTTTTACCGGGGTTGCGGGCGCTAAACGGCACGCTCTAGCGCTATCTATTTAATCGAACGGGGCTTTCGGTATTTAGCATTTGTAGGGGTTGGGCTGGCCATCTAGGCTCTGGCTGCTGCTGGTTTTTGTAAAAAAAACCATACGGGAAATTTGTGATTGCGCACGCAGACCGCATTCTGCCCGGCACCTTAACCGTTACTCGTCAGGGGCTTTGACGTGTGGTGCGGCAGCGCAGGTTGCCAGCGCTGAGCAGCGGGATTAGCTGGGCTGGCAGCCGTATTGAGTTAAACGTTTTTCAGGTTTCAGCGCAGCTGTGCCGACGGCGAAGTCAGTTGCAACCTAGCGGTTCCATGCATGCCCACAATAATTACAATGGAGTTTGATCTATGGCACGTACCCCTTTGTTGCGTCGCTTGGTGGCCCTTAGTCGGCTGGCCGGTTCGACAGAAAATACCGCCCTGGACTATTCGGCTGCGGTCGCCGCGCAGCATTCGCGCCGCGACGTACTTAAGGCCGCCGGCGTTGTCGGCGCCCTGGCGGTAGGTGCCAGCCTGCCGCGGCTGGTCAAAGCGGCGGCGGGTGACGGCAGTGCGACAGTGGATATCTGCGTGATCGGTGGCGGCTTGGCCGGCTTGGCGTGTGCCTATGAGCTGAAAAAGCTCGGCATTGATGCGGTGGTTTATGATGCCGCGACTCGCCTGGGCGGCCGTTGCTTCAGTAATCGCACCACCTTCCCCGGCCAGATTGCCGAAAACGGCGGCGAGTTGATCGACACCTATCAGGTGGAAATTCAGCGGTTGGCCAAAGAACTGGGCCTGCAGCTCGACGACTTGGCGGCCTATGACCAGGCGGTCGGTGGTGAGGATATTTACTGGTTTCAAGGCGCGCGCTACTCAACGGCCGACGCCTATAACGATTTCAAGGCGATCCAGGCGCAGCTCGACGCCGAGGTTAAGGCGGCGCCCTTTCCGACCCAGTGGAATAACTTTACCGCCCGTGGCCAAGTGCTCGACCACATGAGTATTACCCAGTGGATTGATGCCTATGTGCCCGGTGGCAGCGCCTCGCGTCTGGGCCGGCTGCTCGATGTGGCTTACGAGATCGAGTACGGCGCGGCCTGCAGCCAGCAGAGCGCCTTGAACCTGATTTATCTGCTGGGCTACTCCAACAAGCGCTCACTGGAGATGTTTGGTGAGTCCAACGAGCGTTATCACATCCGTGGCGGCAACGATCAGCTGGTCAGCGGCATGGCGGCGCACTTGAATAGCAGCCAGATCAAGCTCGGCCATGAGCTTAAAAGCATCCGGCTCAACCCCGACAGCACCTATACCTTGGTGTTCAACTGCGCCGGCGTGAGTGTCAGTGTGCTCTGTGCGCACGTGGTGATGGCCATGCCGTTCAACATCTTGCGTGGCAGTGTCGACTACAGCATGGCCGGTTTCGATGCGCGCAAGCTCATGGCCATTCGTGACATTCCAATGGGCAACAGCAGCAAGTTCCAGTTGCAGTTTCGCAACCGTATCTGGCGCCAACAGAACAGTAACGGTGCGGTGAACAGCGACGCCGGTTTTCAAGACACCTGGGAGGTGACCCGCGCGCAGGCGGGCCGCGAGGGCATCATCAATAACTTCACCGGCGGCGCCACGGCGGTGGCGATTAAAAAGGGCTCGCTGGAGCAACAAGCCGCGCAGTTGCTTGGCCAGCTGGAGCGGGTCATCCCGGGCATCAGCAATGAGTGGAACGGCAAGCTGATTCTTAATTACTGGCCGGGCTACAAGTGGACCAAGGGCGCCTATGCCTACTTCGCGCCGGGCAACTACACCAGCTTTGTCGGTTACGAAGGGGTGCGGCAAGGCAACTGCCACTTTTGTGGCGAGCACACCTCGGTGGACTCCCAGGGTTATTTGAATGGTGCGGTGGAGACCGGCCAGCGTTGCGCCGCCGAGATCATGGCCGACCTGAAGGCGCGGGCGGTGGCCTAAGCGCCGCCGGCTAACAACAAACAGGCCAGTCGAATGACTGGCCTGTTTGTTTGGCTCTGTACCGGTTAACTGTTGGAGGTGCGCGCAGCCCTTTGTAGGAGCCAGCTTGCTGGCGATCCGGGTTGAGCAAATGCATCATCAAGAGGCCCCTACGGCGGCCTGACGGCAAAAGCATCGCGAGCAAGCTCGCTCCTACAGATTGTGCGCTTTGACCATTAATCACGGTCGCGACACCTAACGACCACATAGCCTTGTTGTTTGGCTCTGTTCCCGTGACGTGTTGAGCGCCACATACCTTCCACAAAGAGCCACGGCCTAGCTCAACCGTATCCTGCGCGACAGTGGGTTGCACGGTTATTGGCTATTTTGCGCATCGCGCAGGCACTGCGCTTGCAAGGCGGCCCAGCCCTCGGCGCCGAGGCTTTCGAGCTTTTCGATATTGGCTTCGAAAATTGCCTCGGCTTCCGGGAAGGCGGCCACGGCGCGGTCGATGCTGGCTTCGCGAATCAGGTGCAGGGTGGGGTAGGGCGAGCGGTTGGTGGCGTTGCTGACATCATCCACCGCGGTGTCGGCAAACTGAAACTGCGGGTGAAAGCTGGCGACTTGCAAAACGCCCTCCAGGCCAAGCTCTTCGAGCGCCGCGTCGGCCACTTCGAGGAAATCGTTGAAGTCGAGAAAGTCGTTCAGCACGCCCGGGTGAATCAGCAGCGTAGTGTCGGTTTGCGCCGGCTCGGCCTTGGCCAAATAGTCCAGCTCGTCGCAGAGTGCGATGAGTAACCCGGCGGTATCTGTGGCCTCGCACAAGACGTAGCGGACTTGCCCCTTGACCTGCACGGCCTTGGCGAATGGGCAGAGGTTCAGGCCGATGACGGCGCGGTCCACCCAGGCGCGGGTGTGGGCGATGACGTTGCTGTTGTTACTGCTGGTGCTCATGGGCGGGCTCGGCTTAATGATGAAAGTTGCCCGCACAGTGCAGGTTGGGTGTGCGCTTGTGGCTTAGGGCTGCCACGACTCGACTTTGCCCTTGGCTTCGAGAAAGTCGATGACCTGTTCGGCGCGGCTGAGTTTCAGCGCTTTGATCATGATCATCGCGTCGAGGTAGCAGTGGATAAAGCAGCGCTTGTACAGGTCGCGGTATTCGGGAATCTGCTCATGGATCATCACCACGGTGCCGCAGGCGTGCTGGAACATTTTTTCGGTCAGGTCTTCGTCGTCGATGCCACGAAAGTAGGCGGCAATCGCTGGGGCCATCTTGAATAGGTCTTGCTCCTCGATGCCGGGGCTGTCGGCGCGGATGGCTTCGGCCTCTTCGAGTGCCTCCAGGGCTTCGCGGGCCCAGGCTTTGAGGGTGTTAGGTAGAGCCTGTCGAGCGGTCATAAAGGTCAGCCTGAGTCGGGGGGCGATAAAAAGGCGGCGATTGTAGCGCCGAACAATGGCGCCGGCACGGCTCGTTGGTCGCCAGGCGCGGGGTTTGCCCAGGGGCATGCCTGTAATGCCTGTCAAAAATAAACTACTACCAGTAATTGAGGGCGTTTTATTGGCCCTCTTAAATCATGCAGTTAGCTCTTCTGGCTGACTGTTGAAATGACCGTCTGTAATTTTTATCCGCTCAAAACACGGTATTTGTTTGACATATTTTACGGCTTAGGCAGACTGCGCCACCGTAGTGTCCGGCAAGTGGTGCATGGGTTGAGGTGATTCGCCTTGCTCCTGCATGCGCCCGTCGGGCCCGCGACACTAAAAACAACAATTTTGCCTGTCGT
>MHZN01000286.1 GCA_001830395.1 Pseudomonadales bacterium RIFCSPLOWO2_12_59_9
ACAGTTTGAATGCCAGGCCGATCAGCATCATGCCGATCCCTAAGTGCACCAGTTGGCTGAGTGAGCCATCGGCGGACAGTTTGGCGCCCAATCCGGCAAAGCTCAGGGTGCCAGCATCGGCATACAACAGCGCCATGCCGAACAGCAAAAACGCGCTACCTGCGGCCGACAACACCATGTACTTGATCCCGGCTTCCAGTGAGCGTTTGTTGAAAAACGCGTAGGCGACCATGCCGTAAACCGGCACCGAAAGCAGTTCCAGACCGATAAACAGGCCCGCCAGGTGCCGCGCGCTGACCAGCACAATGCCGCCGGCGGCAGCCAGGATAATCAGCAGGTAAAGCTCTTCGCGGTTACCCGGATAACCTTCCATATAGGCGTGGGCGAGGGTGACGCAAACCAGTGTGGCGACCAGGATCAGGCCAATGTAAAAACAGGCGAAGTTATCCACCTGCAGCAGTTCGGTGACCGCCAGTGGCGTGACTTTTAATGCCGGAATAATGGCCAGCAGCGCCAACACCAAGCCGGTAACAGTCAGCAGATAGGTTTGTGCATGATTGCGCCGCCAAGCGATAGCCAGCATCACCAGCACGCTGGTGGCGCAGGTGACCAGCAGCGGCAGTAGGGCGATAAAATGTTCTGTAGTCAGTTGCATGGCATGACTTTCCATAAAGCAGCTAGCGGGCCGCAGCGAGTTGAGTAAAGGCTGTGCTCAGCCAGCTTTGGACGCCGTGCATGGTGGCGGCCGAAGTGTCCAGGATCGGTTGCGGATAAACCCCAAGCAGCACTATCAAGATTGCCAGGCTCAGGGTCATGCCCAGTTCGCGACTATTCATGCCGCGCAAGGCCTGCTCCGATTTTGCCGGGCCAAAGTAGGCACGATGAATCATGACCAGCGAGTAGACCGAGCCGAACACCAAACCTGAAGTGGCAATCACCACAATCCAGGGAGTCGCGGTGAACGAGCCGAGCAAGATCAGGAATTCACCGACAAAGTTACCGGTGCCAGGCAAGCCCAGCGAAGCCGCGGCGAAGAACAGGCTGATGGCCGGCAGGTAGGCAATCCGTGACCACAGGCCGCCCATTTCACGCATATCGCGGGTGTGCATGCGTTCATACAGCTGGCCACAAAGGATAAACAGCGCGGCGGCCGACAAGCCGTGGGCGAGCATCTGGATCACCACCCCTTGCAGCGCTTGTTGGCTGCCGGAGTAGATGCCGATGAGGATAAAGCCCATGTGCGAGACACTGGAGTAAGCCACCAAACGCTTGATGTCGGTTTGGGCAAAGGCCAGTAGCGCGCCGTAGAAAATCCCGATCAGACCAAGGCTCATGGCGATCGGGGCAAACTCGGCAGAGGCATTGGGAAACAGCGGCAGGGCAAAGCGCAGCAAACCATAGGCCGCAGTCTTGAGCAGAATACCGGCCAAATCCACCGAGCCCGCCGTGGGCGCCTGGGCGTGGGCATCTGGCAGCCAGGAGTGAAACGGCACCACCGGCAACTTGACCGCGAAGGCGATAAAGAAGCCGAGCATCAGGATGTATTCGGTGGCGGGTGGCAGTTCGGCTTTCAGCAGTAGGCTGTAGTCGAAGGTCAGTACGCCGGTGTTATTGAAGTTAACGAACACCAAGCCAAGAATCGCCACCAGCATGATCAGACCGCTGGCCTGGGTGTAGATAAAGAACTTGGTGGCGGCGTAGATGCGGCTCTTGCCTTCGATTGAACTGTGTCCCCACAGGGCAATCAGGAAGTACATAGGAACCAGCATCATCTCCCAGAAGAAGAAGAACAAGAACAGATCGAGGGCGAGAAACACCCCGATCACGCCGCCCAGAATCCACATCAAGTTGAGGTGGAAAAAGCCGACGTTTTTCTGGATCTCACTCCACGAGCAGAGCACCGACAGCACCCCGAGCAAGCCGGTGAGCAGAATCATCAGCAGCGATAAGCCATCCATCGCCAGGTGAAAATTGATGCCGAAACGTTCGATCCAGACCTGTTTGAATTCCAGGGTCCAGACGGGATCTGCACCGGGATGCGGCGCCAGTTGAAAGTCGCCGGTAAACCACAGCCAGAGGCCCAGGGCCAGTTCCAGCAGCATGGTAAGCATGGCGATTGTACGCGGCAAGGATGAGCCAAAACGCTCAGCTTGCCAGCACAGTAGGCCGCCAATAAAGGGGATCAGGATTAGCCAGGGCAGAATCATGACGTGCTCAGTTCCTTGCGCAAATTTGCAAATTCATATCAAACCGTCGTCAGCAGGGCAGTGCCCAGCAAGAGTACGGCGCCAGCAACCATCGAAAAGGCGTACCAACGTATGTTGCCGGTCTGGGTGCGTACCACCATATGGTGAGTCTTACGAACCAGGGTTGGCAGCAGGGTCATGGTGTTGTTCAGTGGGTCGCGGGCCAGCAGGCGACACAGCAGCAGGTAGGGCTTGATGAAGAGCTTGTCGTAGATCCAGTCGAAGCCCCAGGCGGCAAACCACCAGGCACTGAGTAAGCGCCCCGGCGCGCTGCTGGCGATGGTGGTCACCACGCGGCGTTTGCCCAGAAACAGCAAGGCTGCCAGCAGGATGCCGGCGAGCGCGATGCCGCCCGAGATCAGCTCCAGTTGATGTTGAGCGCCGCCACCGGCATGGCCGACGCTTTGCGGCAATACACCGGCCAGTGGCGGGGTGATCAGCGCGCCGACAAAGGTCGAGAGCACGATCAGCACCGACAAGGGCAGCCAGTAGCTGATGCCGTGGCCGGCGTGGGCGGTGGTTTTTGCTTCGCCATGGAAGGTGATGAAGATCAGGCGGAAGGTGTAGAGCGAGGTCATAAAGGCGCCGACTAAACCCGCGATCAGCAGATTCTGATGGCCACTGGCAAAGGCTTCCCAAAGAATTTCATCTTTCGAATAGAAGCCGGCAGTCACCAATGGCAAGGCTGACAGCGCCGCACCACCGACGATAAAGCTCACATAGGCCAAGGGCAGTTTCTTCCACAGGCCGCCCATCTTGAAGATGTTCTGTTCATGGTGGCAGGCGACAATCACCGCGCCTGAGGCAAGAAACAGCAAGGCTTTGAAGAAGGCGTGGGTCATCAGGTGAAAGATCGCGCCATCCCAGGCGCCGACACCCAGGGCGAGGAACATGTAGCCGATCTGGCTCATGGTGGAGTAGGCGAGGATGCGCTTGATGTCGGTTTGCACCAGGGCGGCAAAGCCGGCCAGCACCAGGGTCACGGCGCCAACTATGCCGACCAGTAGGTGAATATCCGGAGCCAGTAAAAACAAGCCATTGGTGCGGGCAATCAAGTAAACCCCAGCGGTGACCATGGTCGCGGCGTGGATCAGGGCCGAGACCGGGGTCGGGCCGGCCATGGCATCGGCCAGCCAGGTTTGTAGCGGTAACTGCGCCGATTTACCGACTGCACCGCCGAGCAACATCAGGGTGGCCAGCTCGATCCAGAAATCGCCAGCAGCGAACTTTTGTGGCGCAAGAATCAGCAGTTCCTGGATGTTCAGCGTGCCCAGCTGCTGGAACAAGATGAACAGGCCGATGGCCATAAACACGTCGCCAATGCGGGTGACGATAAAGGCCTTGAGCGCGGCATTGCCGTTGTTGCGATTGCTGTAATAAAAGCCGATCAGCAGGTAGCTGCACAGCCCCACGCCTTCCCAGCCGAAGTACAGAAACAGCAGGTTATCGCCAAGCACCAGAAACAACATGCTGGCGATAAACAGGTTAGTGTAAGCAAAAAACCGCGAATAGCCGGCTTCGCCGCGCATGTACCAGGAGGCAAACAGGTGGATCAGAAAGCCCACACCGGTAACCACGCCGAGCATGGTCAGCGACAGACCATCCAGGTACAGGGTGAAGTTGGGCGCAAAACCATCCACCGACATCCATTGCCACAGTAGCTGGGTATAAACTCCGCCAGCCGGTGGATTGGTATTAAATTGCCAGATGATCACGGCGCTGGTCAGGGCGGATAAACCGACTGAGCCAACCCCGATCAGGGCCGAAAGGTTCTCGGAAAAGCGGCCGCGAGAAAACGCCAGCAGACAGAAACCGAGCAACGGGAAGAGGAACGTCAGGAATAAGAGATTCATCCGTGCATCTCGCTGGCAGCGTCGATATCGAGGGTATGAAAGCGCCGATACAGTTGCAGCAAAATGGCCAAGCCAATACTGGCTTCGGCGGCTGCCAGCGAAATCACCAGAATAAACATCACCTGCCCATCCGGTTGCCCCCAACGGCTACCGGCCACGATAAAGGCCAGTGCCGCGGCATTCATCATGATTTCCAGGCTCATCAGTACGAAGAGGATGTTGCGCCGAACCATCAGGCCCACCAGGCCCAGGCAAAACAGCACGCCTGCAACGGCCAGGCCGTGTTCCATAGGAATTGAATACATAGTTATTCGTTCGCCTCGTGTCGGCCGAGGTGGAAGGCAGCCACCAGGGCCGCCAGCAGTAACATGGATGCCAGTTCAACCACCAACAGATAGGGGCCGAACAGGCTGATACCCACCGCTTTTGCATCCACTGTGGTTAAGCCAAGGGCCGCGCCACTGTGATTGCCAAACAGCACGTAGAGCATTTCGCAGAGCAGGGCCAAGGCCATCATCGACGGACCGCCCCAGATACCGGGGGTCATCCATTGGCGCTCTTGCGCACTGGAGGCAGGCCCGAGGTTGAGCATCATCACCACGAAGACAAACAGCACCATGATGGCGCCGGCGTAAACGATAATTTCCAGGACCCCAGCAAAGGGCGCACCGAGGCTGAAGAACAGCATCGACACCGCCAGCAGCGAGACGATTAGATAAAGCAGGGCGTGTACCGGGTTGGTGTTGGTGATCACCCTCAGGGTGGCCATCACCGCGACGCCGGCGGCAAAATAGAAAGCAAATTCCACAGGGTCTCCTTAGGGCAGCAAGCTCTTCACGTTGATCGGTTGGGCTTCGTTTTGCGCAGCCCCTTTAGGTTTGCCAGCGATTGCCATGCCGGCAACCCGATAAAAGTTGTAGTCAGGGTTTTTGCCTGGCCCGGAAATCAGCAAATCTTCCTTCTCGTAAACCAGGTCTTGGCGCTTGAAGTCGGCCATTTCGAAGTCTGGGGTGAGCTGAATGGCGGTGGTTGGGCAGGCTTCTTCGCACAGGCCGCAAAAAATGCAGCGTGAGAAGTTGATCCGGAAGAACTCGGGATACCAACGACCGTCTTCAGTTTCGGCTTTTTGCAGGGCAATACAGCCGACCGGACAGGCCACCGCACAGAGGTTGCACGCTACGCAACGCTCTTCACCGTCGGGATCGCGGGTCAGGACGATGCGGCCCCGGTAGCGCGGCGGCAGATACACGGCTTCTTCCGGGTACTGCAGGGTGTCGCGCTTGTGAAACGCATGGGAAAACACCATCACCATGCTGCGCAGTTGGGTGTAGGTGCCATGGAGGATATGCAGGATATATTTGAGCATGTTCATGGTCCTCACTGCAGCGCGCTGGGCGTGGCATTCAGCAGCACCAGGGCTGCAGTTACCAACAGATTGAGCAGGGTCAGCGGCAGGCAAAACGTCCAGCTAAAGGTCATCACTTGGTCATAGCGCGGGCGCGGAATGGAGGCGCGCAGCAGGATAAAGATCATGATGAAAAACGCGGTTTTCAGGACAAACCAAACAAAGGGAATCGACGGCAGTAACCCGAAAGGGCCATGCCAGCCGCCGAAGAACAGCGTCACCAACAGCGCGGAAATCAGCACTATGCCGACGTATTCGCCGACGAAGAACATGCCCCATTTCATCCCGGCATATTCGATGTGATAACCGTCGGCCAGTTCTTGCTCGGCTTCCGGTTGGTCGAATGGATGACGGTGAGTCACGGCCACGCCGGCAATAAAGAAGGTACAAAAGCCAATGAACTGCGGAATGATGAACCACAGGTTTTGCGCCTGGTAATCGACTATCTCGCGCAGGTTGAATGAGCCGGCTTGCGCCACCACCCCCATCAACGACAGGCCCATAAAGACTTCATAGGATATGGTCTGGCCGGAGGCGCGCAAACTGCCGAGCAGGGCGAACTTGTTGTTACTGGCCCAGCCGGCGAACAGCACCGCATACACGGTCAAGCCGGCCATGGCGAAGAAGAACAACAAGCCGATGTTCAGATCCGCCACGCCCCAAGTTGGGGTGATAGGCACCACGGCAAAGGCGATCAGCAAGGTGCTGAAGGCCACGATCGGTGCGATGGTGAAGATCATCTTGTCGGCGAACGGCGGCGTCCAGTCTTCCTTGAAGAACATCTTCACCATGTCCGCGGCGATTTGAAAGGCGCCGAAGGGACCGACCCGGTTCGGGCCGTAACGGTCTTGCCAGAGCGCCAGCAAACGCCGCTCAACCCAGCTCAAGAGTGCTCCGCAGATCACCACCGAGAGCAAAATGATCACGGCTTTGACCATCGCCCAGAGGATGTCCAGCAGCTCGGGAGTCAGCCAACTCATAGCGCGGCCTCCTGCAGGGTGTGGGCGAATTTACCAAACAGCACCGACGGAATACCGTTCAAACCGACCGGCAAACCAATCACACCAAGGCTTAGGTTGTCGTCGATTATGAGCGGCAGGCGCAGGCTGGCTTCGCCGATTTTCAGGCTGAGCAGTGCGCCATCGTTAACCCCAAGTTTGTCGGCTTCGGCTTTCGCCATGGCGACATAGGCCTGGGGTATCCGCGTTTGCAAGGGCTCGGCGCGGGCCGAGGTTTCTTCACTGCCAAACAGGTGGTACAGCGGCACCACTTGCCAGTGACCGGCGGCGGGGGCAAAGGGGCCAGGTACGCTGGTGAACCAGCTCAGGCCATCGCCTTTAGGCTCGATCAAGCGGGTGCCAGGGTCGCCGGCACGTAGATGACCGCCCACTTCGTCCTGGAACTTGTTCCAGGCTTGCGGCGAGTTCCAGCCCGGCGCCCAGGCAAATGGCACTTGCTGGCGTGGTTCGGCGGCGCCCGAGTAGCCTTCCATTGAGTAGGCGAAGGCGCTGTCCTGATCCTGCGGGGTGCGCGGTTCATGCACGCTGATATCGGCGCGCATCGAGGTCCGGCCGCTGTAGCGCAGCGGTGCCCGGGCCAGTTTTAGCCCCTTGATGCGGAACGCCGCACTCGGCGCCGCGTCAAGGATGCCGGCCAGTTCTGTTTGCGCGGCGGCGCAGGCTTCGGTCACTTGATCAAGTTGGGTCCAGTCCACTGGCTTGTGCCGCAGTGTGCTGTGCAGGGCATGCAGCCAACGCCAGCCTTCACGAATCAGGATATTGGCGTCGTAATAAGATGGCTCGAAGACCTGGAAGAAGCGCTGTGCGCCATCGAAGGGGCGGCGGCGTGCATGCTCACCCCCTCTGGCTTGTCGGCTATTACCACGACCTTACTGACCCTGCTAAAGGCCGGCGATCACCTGCTGATGACCGACAGTTGCTACCAGCCAACTCGCGATTTTTGCGATGGCTTGCTGGCGCGCATGGGCATTCACACCAGCTACTACGACCCGCTGCTGGGCGCCGGTATTGCTGCATTACTGCAGCCTAATACCCGCGTGGTGTTTGCCGAATCGGCCGGCTCCCTGACCTTTGAGATGCAGGATCTACCGGCCTTGGCGGCCGCAGCCCATGAACAGGGCGCGCTGCTGGTGGCCGATTGCACCTGGGCCACGCCCCTGGGTTGGCAAGTGTTTGAGCTAGGGGTGGATGTGTCAGTGCACGCGGCGACCAAATACATAGTCGGCCATTCCGATGTGCTGCTCGGCGCCATTATGTGCGGCCAAGCCTTGGCGGCGCGGTTACGCCAGGGCCATCGGGAGCTGGGCATGTCGATCAGTGGCGATGATGCTTATTTAGCTTTGCGTGGCCTGCGCACCCTGGCGGCGCGCTTGACCCTGCACCAACAAAATGCCGCGCACGTGGCGCAGTGGCTGAGTGCCCGACCCGAAGTGGCGCAGGTGCTCTATCCACCCTTGCCCGGCGCCGATGGCCACGCACTCTGGTTGCGCGACTGCAATCCACGCTATGCCAACGGTCTGATGGGGGTGGTGTTTGCCCCAGGCATCAGCGCTGCGCAGGTCGACCGGCTGATCGATGCCACCCGCTTGTTTGGCATAGGTTACAGCTGGGGCGGCTATGAAAGCCTGATTATCCCGGTCAAGCCCGGTAAGTTGCGCAGCGTGACGGCCGAGCGCTGGCAGGGCAAGGTGATGGCCCGTCTGCATATTGGCCTGGAAGATCCGGCCGATTTACTCGCCGATTTGCAGCAGGCCTTCGCGGCCATGCACGGGGGCTAGTCGCTGTGCTGCTGGGGGCTTTTTATGGTGATGTATCGGTTAAAACGTAGGGTGGGCTTCAGCCCACCAAAGCCCTTGTCGAGCGGCGGTGGGCTGAAGCCCACCCTACAAATCGACCTGCAACAGCTAGCGAGTACAGAACTTTCATATTGTTAATTGCACCACTGAGGTTGGTTTATGGGTTTGTTTCGTTCACTGGCGTGCGCCTTGGCGCTGCTGTCTATCGCAACTCTTGCCCCGGCGTCTGGCCTGGATAATGCCCAATGGGATGGCCTGTTGCAGCGCCATGTGCGGGTGCTGGACGGCGGCAATGCCACGCAAGTCGACTATGCCGGCATGTTGGCCGAACGGGCGCAGTTGCGTGAGTATTTGGGCGCCATTGCAGCGGTTAAGCCCAAGCTGTTCGCCAGTTGGTCGAAAGCCGAGCAGCTGGCCTTGTTGATCAATGCCTACAACGCCTCGACCGTCGAATTGGTGCTCAGTGGCGACCCGCAGATCGACTCGATCAAAGACCTCGGCAGTCTGTTTCAGTCACCCTGGAAGCAGCAGTTTGTACAATTGCTGGGCAAAATCCGCAGCCTGGATGAGCTTGAACATGAGCTGATCCGTGGCGAGCAGGGCTATCAGGAACCGCGCGTCCATTTCGCCCTCAACTGCGCCAGCATCGGTTGCCCGGCGCTGCGGGCCGAGGCCTACAACGGGGCCAGGCTTGAGCAGCAGCTGAACGATGCCCAGCAGCATTTTCTGGCCGATCGCAGCCGCAATCGCTTAAAGGGCGAGAGCTTGCAGGTGTCGAGCATCTTCAAATGGTATCGCGAGGACTTTGAGCAAAATGGCCAAAGTCTGGCGGTTTATTTGGCCGCCCAGGCCAATGCCTTGGGCCTGAATACAACTCAGCGTCAGCAACTGCTGGATGGGCAGATCGAGATCGAGTTTCTCGACTACGACTGGCGCTTGAACCGCACGCCATGAATCTCACGCCATGAACATCAGTATCATCATCCCGGCGCTGAATGAAGCAGCTAATTTGCCGCTGCTGCTGAGCCAGTTAGCCCCGCTGCGCCAGCGCGGCGCGCAACTGATTATTGCCGATGGCGGCAGCGAGGATGGTTCCCCCGAGCTGCTGGCCGATCTTGCCCAATGGCTGCCGGCGCCCCGTGGCCGCGCCCGGCAAATGAACGCCGGCGCGGCCCAGGCAACGGGGGAGGTGCTGTGGTTTGTGCACGCCGATAGCCAGCTTCCGGAGCAGGCCGATGGGCTTATAACCACCGCCCTGGCTGATGGCCGGCACTGCTGGGGACGCTTCGATTTGCGCATCAGCGGCCGGCCTTGGCTACTGAGAGTGGTGGCGCAGCTGATCAACTGGCGCTCGCGGCTGACCGGTATCGCCACCGGCGATCAGGGCATTTTTGTGTTGCGCAGTACCTTCGAGTCGCTGGGCGGCTTTGCCGAGCTGCCGCTGATGGAGGATGTCGAGTTGACCTCACGCCTGCGCAACATCAGCAAGCCGGCCTGCATCAGCGAGCGCCTGACCACCTCGGGGCGGCGCTGGGAAACTCACGGGCTGTGGCGGACCATCTTGTTGATGTGGCGACTGCGCTGGGCCTACTGGCGCGGCGTGGCCATCGAGCAAATCGCCAAGGCGTATTTATGACGGCGGTGCGGATCATTATTTTTGCCAAGGCGCCGCAACCAGGCCTGGCCAAGACACGCTTGATCCCGGCGCTAGGCGCTGCGGGTGCGGCGCAATTGGCGCAGCGTATGCTGGACACGACCCTGGCCAGCGCCCTTGCCGCAGCCGTCGGCCCGGTTGAACTGTGCCTGACCCCGGCGCCGAGCGATCCGGTTTGGCAAGGCTTTGTGTGGCCGCCGGCGGTGCAACTGAGCGGGCAGGGCGAGGGCGATCTGGGCCAGCGGCTGGCATTGGCCGCCAGTCGCGGCCTGCAGCAGGGCGAGCCGATTATATTGATCGGCACCGATTGCCCAGAACTGACGCCTGAGTTGTTGCGCGCGGCGGCGGCCGAGTTGCAAACCCATGACGCGCTGTTGCACGCCACCCATGACGGCGGTTACGCCTTGCTGGGTCTGCAACACGACAATCCACGGGTGTTTGCCGAGATAGCCTGGAGCACTGAAATCGTGGCCGCCAGCACCCGGGCGCGGATTGCCGAGCTGGGCTGGCACCTGTTCGAGGGCGTGCGTTTGCACGATATCGATACCGGCGCCGATCTGCAGTGGTTGCCGGCAGATTGGCGAGTAGCGGGCTGAGCGAGCGCGGTGCATGACTATATTTATTGCTTGGGCGCAGTTGCCGGTCGAAATGATCCGGTTAGACTGCGCGCCTGAATCCAGCCATCCCCTTTGTAGACATGGAGTATTTCGATGAGCAGTGCACCTGGTATCCATCCCCTGGCTGGCACGCAGGTTTTGCCGGAAATGCTGGTCAATCTGCCAGCGCTGGTCAGTGCCTATTACACCGGCCAGCCGGACCCGGCGATCAGCACCCAGCGGGTGGCGTTCGGCACTTCGGGGCATCGCGGCTGCTCGTTTGAGCTGAGTTTCAATGAGTGGCATGTGCTGGCCATCAGTCAGGCCATTTGCGAATACCGGCATATTCAGGGCATCTGCGGCCCGTTGTTTCTCGGCATCGATACCCACGCCTTGTCGACCCCGGCCAGTTGCAGTGCGCTGGAAGTGTTGGCGGCCAATGGCGTCGAAGTGATGCTGGCGGCGGACGATGAGTACACGCCGACCCCGGCGATTTCCCACGCGATTCTCTGCTACAACCGCGGTCGCACCAGCCATCTGGCCGATGGCATCGTCATCACGCCGTCGCACAACCCGCCGGAAAGCGGTGGCTTCAAGTACAACCCAGCCAATGGCGGCCCGGCCGATACCGAGATCACCCGCTGGATCGAAAACCGTGCCAACGAATTACTCGCCGCCAACCTGAATGGCGTCAAGCGCATCGGCTACGCCCAGGCCCTGCGCGCGCCCACCACCCATCGCCGGCACGATTACCTGCACCATTACGTGCGCGATCTGAGCAATGTCATCGACATGCAGGCCATCGCCGATTCTGGCTTGCGCCTGGGCGTCGATCCGCTCGGTGGCGCTGGCGTGCACTACTGGTCGGC
>MHZN01000287.1:0-7348 GCA_001830395.1 Pseudomonadales bacterium RIFCSPLOWO2_12_59_9
GGGTCAGCTCGATCACCGCCAAGTACGGTTTGAATATCGACCATATTGATCGCTTGTCTGGGCGCATGCCGCTGGATACCCCGGACGATCAAGGCAAGGGCTGCATCGAGTTTTCGGTGCGCGGTGAACCGGCCGATCAGCAGGCCTTGCGCGCCGAATTCTTGAGCGTGGCGCAGGAGCTGAATGTCGATATCGCCTTTCAGCGCGACTCGTTGTTTCGCCGCAATCGGCGCTTGGCGGTGTTCGACATGGACTCGACCCTGATCGAGGCCGAGGTTATCGATGAGCTGGCCAAAGCGGCCGGGGTTGGCGAACAGGTGGCGGCGATCACCGAGCGGGCGATGCTCGGCGAGCTGGATTTTCGCGCCAGTTTCAAGGAGCGCCTGGCCCTGCTCAAGGGCTTGCCAGAGTCGACGCTGGCCAGTGTCGGCGCCGGTTTGCGGCTGACCGAGGGCGCCGAAACGTTGTTCGCCGAACTCAAGCGGCTGGGCTACAAGACCGCGATTCTGTCCGGCGGCTTTAGTTATTTTGCCAAGCAGCTACAAGCCAAGCTGGGCATCGACTATGTGTTTGCCAATGAGCTGCAAATTGTCGATGGCCAGCTGACCGGTGTGGCTGTCGAACCCATAGTCGATGCCCAGCGCAAGGCCGACTTGCTGCGTGAGCTGGCCGAACGCGAAGGTTTGCGCCTGGAGCAGACCATTGCCGTCGGCGATGGCGCCAATGATTTGCCGATGCTGGCCCTGGCCGGTCTGGGCGTGGCCTTTCGCGCCAAGCCACTGGTGAAACAGTCGGCCAAGCAGGCGATTTCCACCCTGGGTCTGGATGGGATTTTGTACCTGCTTGGCTTTCGTGATCGTGACGGCAACGACTAGTCGCCTGCTTAATGGCTGAAAAAAAACCGCCGATTGGCGGTTTTTTTTAGGGCTGGGTTTTTAGTCTTCGTCGCCTGCCGAGAAGTCGTAATCCATCGACTGGGTCGGGCCTTGGAGGTAGTAACCCTGGATGTAGTTGACTCCAGCCTGCCAAAGGGTGGACAGCACGCTGGCGCTTTCCACGAAGGGCACTATGGTCAGCTTGGCTTGCGCATGCAGGCTGGCCAGCAGGGTTTTCAGCGCCTCTTGATTGTCGGCACCGGACAAGTCTTGGGAGAAGGAACCATCGACCTTCACAAAGTCGATGCTCAGGTGTTTCAAGGTATTGAAGGGGTTCAGCGAGCAACCAAATTGACTCAGGCCGACCTTGCAGTGCAGCTCGTTTAAGCCTTGGGTCAATGCCTTGGCCTGTTTGAGGTAGGCGATGGCATCCGGCTCGCTGAGCTGAAAGATCAGTGCGTCCGAGGGCAGGCGGGCGGCTTTGAGGGCTACGCTGAGCCACGGCAAAATGGTTTGGTCTTGCAGGCTGGCACTCGACAGGTTGACGAACAAGCGGGTGCTGTGGCCTTTGCTGCGGTGCTGGGCAAGCAATTTGATCGAGTTGAGAATCACCCAGCGATCAATCTTCTCGGCCAGGCCGGCATCTATGGCGGCGCGCAGGAAGTCGAGGGGTGGAACTTCCTCACCTTGCGGGTTGAGCAGGCGCAGCAGCACTTCGTAGTGCTCATGGCTGTCGCCGCGCAGGCTGATGATCGGCTGGAACAGCAGGCGGAAGCTGTTGTTCTCCAGCGCCTGCTGCAGCATCGCCACTATGCTGCCGCGGTTGGCGGCGGCAGCCAGCTCGTCGGCCGGGTTGAACAGTTTTAGGCTGTTGCCGCTGGTGAGTTCGTCAGCGCAGCGGTGCGCGCGATCAATCACGTCCTGGCCGCGCGGGGTTTTTTCATTAACCCCGGCGGCGCCGATCGACAGGCTGGTTTGCAGCGTGCGGCCGTTGATCTCAAATAGATGGCTTTCGGTTTTTTTCAGTAGCTCATGCAGGCTTGCTTGGCTTTGCTCGGGGGTTTGCCCAGCCAGCAGTACGGTAAACACATCGTCGCCGAAACGGGCCAATTGCGCGTTGCTGCCAAAGTGCGCGCTGAGCAGGTGGGCCAGGTCGGTCAGCAGCAAGTCGATGCCGGCCAGACCCGCTTCGGCCAGCAGGGCGGCGTAACGATCGACGCGGATGTAGGCGACACAGGCGGTTTGCCCGGCATTCACGGCGCGCTCGGCAGCGCTGTCCATCAGTTCGATAAAGTGGCTGCGGTTGTGCAAACCGGTAACCAGGTCTTGGCTGCTGATTTCGCGTAGCCGTTGTTCCAGTTCGGCATTGCCACTTTCGGCGCGGATAACCACCTGAATGCAGGGTTCGCCGGCGTAAGTGGCCGGCGAGAAGCCCATGCGCGCCTTAAATGACTGACCAGTTTCTTTGATGCCGGTGCAGGCCAGTTCGGCGTTGCCTTCGGCATTTTGGTAATTCTTCAGGAAGTCTTTGAAGTTGGCCTGATCACTGCCGGCGATCAAGTCGATCATCGGGATGCCTTCCAACTCCTCGCCATCTTCGTAGCAGAACAGTTCGAGGTAGGCGCGGTTGGCGTAAATGTGCATGCCTTCGTGCACATAGGTGATGGCATCGACCGAGCTGTCGAGCAACAGCTGGCAGCGTTTCTCTGCTTCGCGTAGTGCCACCTCGGCCACGCGCCGGGCGCGGCGCTCTTCAAGGTTGGCCAGTTCGCGATTGGCCACTAGCATCAGGCGTTCATCTTCCCCTTGCGGCAAGGCATCCTGGGCGCCCAAGGCCAGTGCCTCGGTAATGGCATCAGAGTCATTACCGTCGGTGAGCTGGATAAAGGGAATGTCTTTGGCTTGGCGGCGAATCGCAGTGATCGCCTCGTTCGGATCCAGGTTGTCACTGTGGGGAGCTGCGATCAACAGATCCCAGCTTTGCGCTAAGGCTTGTGCCAGGTCGTCGCTGGAGACCAGGCGATGCACGCGGGTGGCGCGACCGGAGTTGCGAAACAGGCTAACCAGGCGCTCGGCCTCGTTCTGCGAATCTTCAAGAATGAGCAGTCGTATAGTTTTTTTTTCAATGGCCATGGTCGGTTCTTGGCTGCGCCAAACGGACGCAAAAAGGCGATAAAAGGTAAATTTCCGGCAATCTACAGCGACTTCCAGAGTGAGTCAAAGTCTTCCTCCCCGGGCTTTGCTTGGGGTGCCGGGGCTGTGACGGGCTTCCCTTGCGGGGTGTCGGCAGGGTCTACGCTGCGGTATTCAAACTGGGTGAAGCTGCCGGTGCTGGTTTGTTTACGGCTGAGCACGGCGCGTTGTTCGTTGCCATTTATGTTGATCAGCACCTTGTTGCCTTCCTGGAAGGGCAGGCGCGGGGTAATCAAGGTGGCGGGTCGAGAGATGGCGGCAATCGCCGGCAGTAACAGGGCGCGTAAGAACTGGCTGTGTTGCTCGGTTTTGCGCGTCAGTTGCAGGCCGCAAGGCTGCGCAAAGGGGGCGACCAATTCGATGCCCATTTGGGTGCCGCCACCGCGCACCTGGCGAATCCAGCGCACCACGGCAACGCTCCAGGCTTGATTGGGGCTGTCTTGCAGGCCGAGAATTTCGCCGGCCTGTAATTGCCCCGGGACTTCCTTTGGCCACGACAGGCAATAGCCGCCCGGGCTGTGGTTGACGATCGACAGGGTGAAGGTTGGATAGAGTTCGGCCGCCGTTGCTTCGGGTTGCTCGTGCTCTGACTTGGCGGCGTCCTGTCTCTGATAGACGATCTCCTCCATCGGCAGACCGGGTTCCCAATGGGTGATGCGTTGCGCATCAAAGGCGCCGCCCCAAATGTCCGGGCCATTCTCGGTTGTTTGCGGGGCGAACTTAACCGTTTGCACGGCCTTTTTTAGTACATCGTTAAAGCTGGTTTGTCCGGCAATAAAGTAATGCACCGCGCTCATGCCGATGCTCAGTGTCAGGCTGCCCTGCCCGTTGTTGCGGGCAAAGGTGCGCTCGGAAATATCGCCCCATGCGGCACTGAGATGCTGCAGTACATCCAGGCTAAAACCTTCGGGCACTGGTAGTTGAGATTGTCCGCGCTGTTCGGCGGGCAATAACAGGTATTCCTTGATCGCATCGGCCAAGGGCTGCGAGTCAATGCCAAGCAGTTTGCTGAGATCGCCGCTCGGGAACAGCGATTTGTAGCGTGGCGGCCCATCAACCAGTGGGGCGATGGCGAACAGGCTGGACGGTTGGCTGGCGGGCTGCAATTTGACCATGGCACACCAAGGTTCAAGCGCTTCGGCCAGCCGGGCAATACCGCTCTGGCGCATTTGATTGCAGCGCGCGCAGCCTAGAAGCAAGGCCACCAGATAGCTTTGCTCAAGGTTCAGGCCGGGGTTGACGGTTTGCTTGGATTGCTCGTCGCGCACATTCAGACGCTGCAGTTGTTGATTGCAGCCAATTTGATACAGCTGGTGCAGTTCCAGCCAGAGTCCTTCAGGCACCGGGCAATACAGTTGACTGGCGCGGATCAGCGAGCCACAGAGGCTGTGAGTGGCACGCTGCAAGGCGGTAACCAGGCGCTGCAAGGGTTCGCGAGCGGTGCTGCCCACCTCCTGGACGACAATCAATTTATAGCCGATGGCCAAGTGGTTTTGCAGCGCCTGGCACAGGTTGGCGACTTTGCGCGGGCGCTCATCCAGCACCACGGCTTGGTTAAGGAAGTGCCGCTCAAGGTGTTTGCAGACGTAATAAACTTCCGGGCGTAGCAGCTCCAGCAGTTGCAGGCGGGTGTCGGCGCTGCAGATCAGCTGATTAAGTTCGACCAGGGCTTGGTAGAGCAGGCGCGCGGTTTCGCCAAGATTGGCCTTTGGCAAGCCGGCGACCCAGCGCTTTAGTTCGCGCGGGCTCGGGTCGCAAAAAGTGAGGCTTTGCTGGTGCGGCGTGGGTACGCGTAACAGCAAGTGCGGACTCTGTTTATCCATGTAGCTGCAGTGCTCCACCGCCGCCGCGGGCGTGCTGTTATTAGTATGGGCTTCATCGGACTTTAGCAGTATCTGGTGGCGCGCGCTGCCTATCGCAGGCTTGGTGGTGCAGTGCCGGGCTTGGTTTTGCTCCGGCACTGTTTGCAGTTGTTGAGCGGTAAATTCAGCTTGGCAGCGCTTAAGCGTTGCTGGCGCCGAGGCGCTGGCCCATGCGTACCGGGCTGCCGGCGCCTAATTCTGCGGCCCACTGCACTTGCTCCGGGCCAAACAGGACGATGGCGGTGGAGCCGAGCTTGAAACGGCCCAGCTCCGCGCCTTTGGCCAGTTCAATAGGCGCGCGCGCGGCGGCGTCGTAACGACTGGTTTTGAGTTCGCGCTTGGGTGGCGTAACTAAACCGGCCCAGACAGTTTCGATTGAGGCGACGATCATCGCGCCGACCAGTACTACTGCCATTGGGCCGCGCTCGGTGTCGAAGATGCACACCGCGCGTTCGTTGCGGGCGAACAGTTCCGGGACGTTTTCGGCGGTGGTTTGATTGACTGAAAACAGCCGGCCTGGAACATAGACCATTTCACGCAGGGTGCCGGCCAGCGGCATGTGCACGCGGTGATAGTCCTTGGGTGACAGGTAAATGGTGGCAAATTCGCCACCCATAAATTCCGCCGCGCGTGCGCTGTCGCCGCCCAGCAATTCCAACACGCTAAAGCTGTGGCCTTTGGCCTGAAAAATCCGCCCGTGTTCGATTTTACCCAGCTGGCTAACGGCGCCGTCGGCGGGGCTGAGTACCGCGCCGGCGCTGTTATCCAGTGGCCGCGCACCGTCTTTCAGGGCGCGGGTGAAGAAGGCATTGAAGTGCTCGTAGGCATCCAGTTGCTCGACGGCGGCTTCGCTCATGTCGACTTGATATTGCTTGGCGAACCAATTGATCAGGCGGCTCTTAAACCAGCCGGCCCGGCATTCCGCGGCGCAGCCAATCAGCCGTGACAGCAGGTGATGGGGCAGCAGGTACTGGCTGAGGATGAACAGGCGCTGTTGCATTGTGGCTCCTTAAAATTGTTGGAGAATCTGGGTGAACGCTGGATTTAGCGCTCGACCGGGGTGTCGGGGTGGTTGCCCCATTCGCCCCAGGAGCCGGCGTACGCTTTGACTCGTGGGTAGCCCAACGATTTGGCGATCAGGTAAGTAAGGCCTGAGCGGTGGTGGGTTTGGCAGTGAGTGATGAGTTCTTTGTCCGGGCTAATGCCCAGCTCCAGCAGAACTTGCGCCATGTCGCTGCGAATGCGCAGGTTGCGCGCCGGGTCCATCGCCAACGTCCAGTCGAAATTGACCGCGCCGGGGATGTGTCCAGCCTTGGCGGCGAGGGCTTTTTCGCCGCAGTATTCGCCGGCGGAGCGGGCATCCCAGATGGCCAGATCGGCGGCGCCCAAGCGACTTTGCAGGTATTCACGGCTGGCCGTCGGCCCTTGCTGCAAGCTCAGCGTGATTGCGGCGCTGCGCTTGGCTGGGGTTGTGTCGCTTAGCTCGCGTTGCTCGGCCAGCCACGCCAGCAAGCCACCATTGAGGTAGTGGTAGTTGTGGTGGCCGATGACATCGAGCAGCCAGATAAAACGTCCGGCCCAGCCGCCGCCTTCGTCGTCATAGACCACATACAGCGCATTCGGGTTATGCCCCAGCTCACTGAACAGGGCTTCCAGCTGCGCTTGCTCCGGCAGCAAGCCGGGCGCCGGTGGCTGGCCGAGTTGGGTGCGTTTAGGGTCAACAAAGTGTGCGCCGGGGATATGGCCTTCGGCGTAGCGGGCGGCGCTGGTCAGGTCGACCAGGATCAATTCGGGGGCGCTCAGGCGGACGGCTAAGTCAGCCGGTTCGATCACCAGGGGTAGCGCAGCGAAGGCGGTCATGGATAGCTCTCTAGATCCAAGAAAGGCGGCGATTGTAGCGCAAGCGTTAACGGCTGCGTTTGGCAAAGCTGGCCAGTGCGCGCTCAATGCATTGCACGGTTTTACCAAAGGCCTGCAGGCTTGCCTCGCTGAAGGCCGCACCGGACTGGTCGACAATCAGCAGCATGGCCACTCGTTCCTGATTGGCGATGGAGCGCAGTATCAGCTGCTCGCTGGGGAATAAACTTTTTAGATTGCCTGGCAACAGCGCCGAATATTGGGCGATGTTGGCCGGGCTCAGGCGCAGCTGCGCGGGCTTGCTCAGCAGTTGCCGCAGCACCTTGCTGTGGCTGGGGTCCAGGCTCAAACCGCTGGCTTCTTTGGGCAGCCCAAGTGTTTGCTGGGCCACCAGGCGGCTATGGCTGCGGTCGGCCAGCAGCAGTAATAAACGTTGCATGCCGCAGGCTTGCAGCGCTTCGCGGATGCAGCTGGTTAGCTGCAGCACATTGGCAAAGGGGCTGGGCTCGCTCAGCAGTTCCGCGCAGTGCTTGCGCCACGCCGTTACCGCGGTTGCGGGCG
>MHZN01000287.1:7366-12684 GCA_001830395.1 Pseudomonadales bacterium RIFCSPLOWO2_12_59_9
GTTGTTCGGCGTGCAAATGGCGGCAGTGCCAGGGCCAGAGCAAGGCCTGGGCTGGATGCCAAAGCTCGGCGGCGCAGTGTTTGTGTGCGCTGTTGACGGCTTGCTGGTGCACCTGTTGCTGCAAATCGCCGAGGTTGAGTTGCAGATACAGGCCCGTCAGCTGTTGCCAGCGCAGCATCAGTGGCCAGCTCCAGGCCTGATGGGCAGACACTGCCAAGCCGTTGGCCAGCAAGATGCAGTTGCTCGGCAGGGTCAGCCAGCGGCGCAGCGGGGCGTCATCATCGAGCCGTGGTTGTTGTTGCGCCGGTTGCTCATGGGCGCGGGCGATGCGCAGGGCTTTGACCAGTTGGCGGCGATCATTGAGCAGCAGTCGATAGCCCAGTAGCACCCATTCCGGCAGTCGCCATTTTTCCGCCAGGGCCAGACAGATTTGCAGCAGCGGCAGGCCGAGCAGCTCGCGTTAGACCTTGCCGGCGGGTTCACCTTTGACCAGGACCCGCTGCTCCCAGGCATTAAACAGCTGCGGATGGCTGGCAATCAACGGCCACAGCGGCGCCAAAAACAGCAGGCTGCTGCAATGCACGTCGTGCCAGAGTCGCGCGAGGCGCGCGCCAAACAGGCCGCTGGCTTGCTGGGCGGCATGCCGGCTGAGCAATTGCAGTTGGCGCAATTCGCGCGGGATTTGCTCGGGGCTAACCGGCGTCAGCTGATTGAGCAGATTTTCCGCCGTTTGTAGCCCCAAGCGCGACAGTGCGACCTCAAGGTTGGCGGCGGGGTCGCTCAGGCTGCTTTTGCTGCGGTTGGCTGCGCGTATAACCAGCAGCGCCAGCGTCGGGCTGGCTTGCAGGGATTCGGCTATTTCGCCCAGCGAACTTTTGTTGTCGCGCAGTCTGTGCAGGGCTCGGCGATGCTCGTCATTGCTGACTGGCAGGCGCACGCCATCGAGCTCTTTGAGCCACGCGCTGAGGGTGTGCGGCAGGGGTTTGCTGATCGGCATAGGCTCGGGTCAAATTGGCTTTTCGCTCTAACTGGCTATAGTCTGGCTCATAAGATCCGATAAGTAGAAGAGTTGTTTAAAAAGACTCTTAATCATCCTCTGGTAAGCGTTTTCTAATGATAAAAATCATCGGCATCATCATCGTGTTCGCCTGCGTGCTCGGCGGTTTCGTGTTGTCTCACGGGAAGATTGCCGCGTTGATTCAGCCTTTCGAGGTGTTGATCATCGGTGGTGCTTCGCTGGGTGCTTTCTTGCAGGCCAACACGCCCAGCACCTTTATGCATGTGTTGAAAAAATCACTGAGCATGTTCAGCTCGCGCTTCACGCACACCTTCTATCTGGAGGTGCTGAAAATGCTCTACGAGATCCTTAACAAGAGTCGCCGTGAAGGCATGATGGCGATCGAGTCGGATGTTGAAGAGCCGGCCGCCAGCCCGATTTTCAGCAAGTATCCAGGGATTCTCAAAGATGCCGGCATGACCGCCTTTGTCTGTGATTACCTGCGAATCATGTCGTCCGGCAACATGGCTCCCCACGAGCTGGAAGGGTTGTTTGACATGGAACTCAATAGCCTCAAAGAAGACCTCGAACACCCGGCCCATGCGGTTGCGCGGATCGCCGACGGTATGCCAGCGATGGGTATCGTCGCGGCGGTGCTGGGTATCGTGGTGACCATGGGCCTGCTCGGTGCGGTTGAGCAGAGTGAGCTGGGCATGCACGTGGCGGCGGCGCTGGTGGGCACCTTCCTGGGGATTTTGGCCGCCTATGGCTTTTTCGGTCCTCTGGCGACGGCGATTGAGCATGACGCCAAAGAAGAGCTGAATGTTTACGAGGCCATCAAGGCCTGCCTGGTGGCCTCGGCGTCTGGCATGCCGCCGACCCTGGCGGTGGAGTTTGGTCGTAAAGTCTTGTTTCCCGCCCATCGACCAAGCTTTAGCGAGCTTGAGCAAGCCATGCGTGGTAGCTAAACCCCATGGAAAACAACCAGCCGATTATCGTCAAACGGGTCAAGAAAATTGCCGCTGGCCACCACGGCGGTGCCTGGAAAATTGCCTTCGCCGACTTTGCCACGGCCATGATGGCGTTCTTTATGCTGCTGTGGCTGATGTCTTCGGCCACCCCCGAGCAGAAGCGTTTGATTTCCGGCTACTTCCAGGACCCGGTGGGTTTTACCGAAAGCGCCAGCCCCTACGTGATCGATCTGGGCGGCACGCCAACGCCGGCGCCGGATAGGACTCTCAATCCGGAGGTTAAGGATGAGGTCGACGGAGGGCCTGAGCAGGATGTTGGCAAAGAAGCGGAAGTCAATCCTGAGGTCGACCCGGCCCAGGCCGAAAGCCTGGCCGAGCAGGTTGAGCGCGAGCGCCTCGAGCTGTTGCTGCAAGAGCTGCAGAACAAGGTAGAAGAAAACCCGCAACTGAAGAATTTCAAAGACCAGATTCTGTTTGAGATCACCCAGGATGGTTTGCGTATTCAGATCATGGACGCCGCCAATCGGCCGATGTTTGCCAGTGGCAGCGCCAACCTTGAGCCGTATTTCGAGGATATCTTGTTGGCCATGGCCGACACCATCAAGGCGGTGCCGAACAAGATCAGCGTCAGCGGTCATACCGATGCCAAGCCCTTTGTCGGGCGTGGCGACTTTGGCAACTGGGAACTGTCGGCCAATCGCGCCAATGCCGCGCGGCGTGCCTTGGTGTTCGGCGGCGTGCCGGATGATCAGGTGGCGCGGGTAGTGGGCTACGCCTCGTCGGCCTTGTTTGATCGGGATAATCCGCTTAATCCGGTCAACCGGCGTATCGACATAGTGGTGCTGACCAAAAAAGCCCAGCGCAGTATCGAGGGTGCGCAGGAGGCAGATCCGGCGGCGCCAGCCGACCCAGGGGCCACAACCGAAGGCGCCCCTGATGAGCCTGGCGCAGCGCCCGCGCCGATTGCCGAGCCGATGCAGGCACCGCAACTGCGCGAGAAGCTGAATATTTTTGAGGATGGTGCCTTGCAGTTGGATCAGGTGCAGACGCCGCAATAACGGAAATGCCCCCATGAAAAAGCCGCGATTATCGCGGCTTTTTCATGGGGGCGACCTTAGGTCAGACTGCTGAGAATGTGTCGATAGCTGTTCATCCGCTGCTGCTGGATGCGCCCCTCTTCCAGGGCCTTGAGCAGTGCGCAACCGGGTTCGCGGTCATGCTTGCAGTCGCGAAAGCGGCAGTGCCCGAGCAGCTCGTGAAACTCGATAAAGCCGGCCTCCACATCGTCGCGGCTGACATGGCCGAGGCCGAATTCGCGAATGCCGGGGGAGTCGATCAGCTTGCCGCCGCCGGGGAAGTGGAACAGCCGGGCGGTGGTGGTGGTGTGGGTGCCTGCGCCGGTTTGCTCGGAGAGCGGGCCGACGCGGGTGTCGACGCCCGGCAGCAGGCTGTTGACCAGAGAGGATTTACCCACCCCCGACTGGCCGACGAAGACGCTGACGTGGCCATTTAGCCGCTCTTGCAGGGCCTGCATGCCGCCGCCTTCATGGGCGGACACTTCCAGCAGCGGATAGCCGAGCTGGCGATACACCGCCAGCAAGGCCTCCAGGGCCGGGCCATTTTGCGCATCGATCAGGTCGGCTTTGTTCAGCAGCAGCAGCGGGGTAATCCCGGCGTGTTCGGCCGCCACCAGATAGCGGTCGATCAGGTTCGGGTGCGGCTCTGGCAGTGGCGCAAACACAATCACAATCAGGTCGACGTTGGCCGCCACTGGCTTGAGCTGGCCGCGGCTGTCCGGCCGGCACAGCTCGGTGTTGCGCGGCAGTTGCGCGACTATCACGCCGATGCCTTGGTTGCCGGCACGCCAGACTACTTGGTCGCCGGTTACCAGAGCCGGCAGGTTGGCGCGCAAGTGGCAGCGACATACCTGGCCGGCCAGTTCGCCATCCAGCGCCTCGACTTCCACCTGAACGCCGAAGTGGGCAATCACCAAGCCCAGTTGCTCGGGGCCGAGATCACCGCCTTCGAGGGTGTCGAGGGTGTGCGATTCACGTTTGGCCGCACGGGCGGCGCGTTCTTCCTGAATCTTCTCGATACGCCAGTTTTGCCGGCGGTTGAGTTGGCGTTTGGCCATGGGGTTTCCAAATGGGGAGTGCGGCAGGAGAATAAACAGGTCGTTGAAAAGCGTAGCGAGCGAAGGTCAGGTAAGGCGAACTCAGCCGAAAAGGCGCAGTTTACAGGTGTAAATGAGCACTTTGAGGCTGAGTTCAACGCGGCACAGCCGAGCGCAGTAGCTTTTCAATGGCCTGTTAAGCGTGTGGCAGTTTAGCACGCTAGACTGCGCGTCTACGCCGAGGAGCAACAGCATGCAAAACCCACTGAATTTGATCTGGATCGACCTGGAAATGACCGGCCTGGAGCCGGACACCGACGTCATCATCGAGATGGCCACCATCATCACCGACAGCCAGCTCAATGTGTTGGCCGAGGGGCCGGTGATTGCGGTTCATCAAAGTGATGCGCTGCTGGCCGGGATGGATGAGTGGAACACCCGAACTCACGGTGAAAGCGGCCTGACCCAGCGGGTACGCGATAGCAAGATCAGCCCGGCCGAAGCGGAGGCGCAGACCCTGGTCTTTATTGAGCAGTGGGTGCCCAAGGGTAAATCGCCGATTTGCGGTAACAGCATCGGCCAGGATCGGCGCTTTCTGTGTCGCTATATGCCGACCCTGGAAGGCTACTTCCACTACCGCAATCTGGATGTGTCGACCCTGAAGATTCTGGTTGAGCGTTGGGCGCCGCAGCTCAAGGATGGCTTGCAGAAGAAAGGCACCCATCAGGCGCTGGATGATATTCGCGAGTCGATTGCCGAGCTGCAGTACTACCGCAAGCACTTTATCAAGGAGTGATGCGCGCTTTCAGGGCGTCGGTGGCGGACTGTTCGCCGCGCTCCTGAGTCCGTCCTACCGCTGGTGCTGAGCCAGTGCCCAGAGCACGTGCTCACGCACCAGCTCCGACGGATCGTTGCGCCGCGCCTTGAGCGCTTCCAGCACCGGAATGCTCGACGGTGCATTGCCTAAGCCGACCGCCAGGTTGCGCAACCAGTTCTGATAGCCGGTGCGCCGTAGCGGCGAGCCTTCGGTGCGGCTGAGGAACTCCTCTTCGGTCCAGCGAAACAGCTGCGCCAATTCACTGTTGTCCAGTTGGTGGCGGGGCTGAAAGTCGCCTTGGCTGGTGGGGCGGGCGAAGCGGTTCCAGGGGCAGATGATCTGGCAGTCGTCGCAGCCAAACACTCGATTGCCGATCAGCGGGCGCAGCTCCAGCGGGATCGCGCCTTTCAGTTCGATGGT
>MHZN01000288.1 GCA_001830395.1 Pseudomonadales bacterium RIFCSPLOWO2_12_59_9
ACTGGAGCCTTCGTGGGCCGGTTTCACAATCAGCGGGAAACCCAGTTCGGCAGCCGCCAACTCACAGTCGCCAGTGCTGTTCAATACCGCATGCAGAGGTGTCGACAAGCCCAGGCTTTGCCAAACCTGCTTGGTGCGCAGCTTGTCCATCGCCAGCGCCGAGGCCAATACGCCGCTGCCGGTGTAGGGAATTTCCAGGCACTCCAGCAGCCCTTGCATGCTGCCGTCTTCACCGCCGCGACCGTGCAAGACGATAAAGGCCCGATCAATTTTCTCGCTGACCAGACGCTGTAAAAAGTCCGCACCCACGTCGATACCAAAAGCATCCACACCGCCAGCCAGCAGCGCCTCCAGCACCGCCGCGCCGGACTTCAGCGAAACCTCACGCTCCGCACTTTTGCCGCCAAACAGCACAGCGACCCGACCAAACACTTGTGGGTCGAGAGTGCTGGCTTGGGCAGTAGATGGCGTCGCAACAGTCATTTCGATTCCTCAGGTTTTGTCTCGCCGCCAACGGCAAACAGCGGGTGTTTAATCAGTTGCGGTGCTAGCCCGCCAATATCGCCAGCGCCCTGGCACAACAGGATGTCGCCGGCGCGCAACAGCGGTTTAACCAGCGGCGCCAGATCGATGCCGCGCTCTATATAGATAGGATCGAGCTGGCCGCGCTGGCGAATGCTGCGGCACAGATGGCGGCTGTCGGCGCCGGGAATCGGCGCTTCACCGGCCGGATAAACTTCCATCAGCAACAACACATTGGCGTCGCCCAGCACCTGAACAAAATCCTCATACAGATCACTGGTGCGGCTATAGCGGTGCGGCTGATAGACCATCACCAGCCGCCGCTCAGGCCAGCCACCGCGTACGGCCTTGATCACTGCCGCCACTTCCCGTGGGTGGTGCCCGTAATCGTCGACCAGCATCACGCTGCCACCGTCCACCGGCAGCTCGCCATACACTTGGAATCGCCGGCCCACGCCTTGGAAACCGCACAAGCCTTGGGCGATGGCGGCGTCATCGACGCCCTCGTCGGTAGCAATGGCGATGGTCGCCAGGGAGTTCAAGACGTTGTGATTGCCCGGCATATTCACCGAAACGTCCAACGGCTCGCGGCCCGGGCGCAGCACGGTAAAGTGGGTCTGCATGCCAGCTTGGCGAATATTGATCGCCCGCACATCGGCGTCTTCGCTCAGACCGTAGGTAATGGTCGGCCGGGCAATCAGCGGCAGAATTTCGCGCACATGGGGGTCATCGATGCAGACCACCGCCAGGCCATAAAACGGCAAGTTGTGCAGAAACTCGACGAAGGTTTTCTTCAGTTTGTTGAAGTCGCCGCCATAGGTGCTCATGTGGTCGGCATCGATATTAGTGACTACCGCCACCATCGGCTGCAGGTGCAGAAAGCTCGCATCGCTTTCGTCGGCTTCGGCCACCAGATAACGACTGGCGCCCAACTGGGCATTGGTGCCGGCGGCATTCAAACGACCGCCGATGACAAAAGTCGGGTCCAGGCCACCGGCGGCAAACACCGAAGCAATCAAACTGGTGGTGGTGGTCTTGCCATGGGTGCCGGCCACGGCGATGCCGTGCCGATAACGCATCAGCTCGGCCAGCATCTCGGCGCGCGGCACCACTGGAATACGCCGGGCGATGGCGTTAGCCACTTCCGGGTTGCTGGTGTTAACAGCGCTGGAGACCACTATCACGTCCGCCGTGGCGGCGTTCTCGGCGCGGTGGCCGATAAAAATCTGTGCGCCAAAGGTCTCCAGACGCTCAGTCACCGGCGAGGCCTTGAGGTCCGAGCCCGACACCTCATAACCGAGGTTGAGCAACACCTCGGCGATGCCACACATACCCACTCCGCCGATACCGACGAAGTGAATCCGACGAATCCGGCGCATTTCCGGCTGCGGGAAAGCTCTTTGACTCTCAACCACGGGCCACCTCCAGGCAAATATCCACCACGGTGCGGGTCGCATCGGGCTTGGCAAGGCGACGCGCAGTGCTCGCCATGTTGTTCAGTCGATCGCTGTGCATCAAAACCTCGGTCAAGCTCGCGGCCAAGTCGGCGGCGCTGGTGCTGGCTTGCGTCAGCAGCACGGCCGCGCCCTGGTTAGCCAAATAGCCTGCGTTGCGTGTTTGGTGGTCATCAATGGCGTGCGGCAGCGGCAGCAGCAGCGCGGGCAAGCCGGCGGCGGCCAGTTCGCTGATGGTCAAGGCGCCGGCGCGGCACACCACCAGGTCGGCCCAGCCATAGGCCTGGGCCATATTGCTGATAAAAGGCGCCACCTCGGCGTCGACTGCGGCGGCCTTGTAACGTTCGGCAGTTAGTTGCTCATGCTGCTTGCCGCACTGGTGAAACACCTGGGGCCGCAGCTGTGCATCCAGCAGCGCCAAGGCGGCCGGCAATAATTTGTTCAACGGCTCGGCGCCCAAGCTGCCGCCCAGCACCAGCAAATGGGCCTGGCGATTTTTCAGCGGCTTGCGAGGGGTTTCCAGAAACAGCTCTTCACGCACCGGATTGCCGGTGGTACGCAACTTGGCCGTGCTGGCGAAGGTATTAGGGAAGGCCTCGCAGATGCGGCTGGCAAAGGGCGCCAGGCTGCGATTGGCAGTGCCGGCCACCGCATTTTGCTCATGAATAATCAGCGGCACGCCGGCCAACCGGGCCGCCAGCCCGCCCGGGCCGGTGACATAACCACCCATACCGAGCACGCACACCGGCTGCAACTCGCGGATTAATTTGCGCGCCTGCAGCAAGGCCTTGAGCAGCCCGAACGGCGCCTTGAGCAAGGACAATAAGCCCTTGCCGCGCAGACCGGCGACATTGATCAGGTGCAGCGGCAAACCGGCTGCCGGCACCAGTTCGTTCTCGATCCCGCGCGGCGTGCCCAGCCAGTGCACGCGATAGCCGCGGGCCTGAAACTCACGGGCACAGGCCAGCGCCGGGAACACATGGCCACCGGTGCCGCCGGCCATAATCAGTACGTTAGCGGCCATGGTTAAGCTCCTCATCGGCAAAGTCCGACTCCTGAAACTCAACTTCGGCGCTGTCCAATTGAGTGCGGCTTTCCCATTCGATGCGCAGCAGCAGACCCAGCATCACGCAGCAGATCACCAGGGAACTGCCGCCGTAGCTGAGAAAGGGCAAGGTCAGGCCTTTGGTCGGCAGCAAACCGGCGTTCACGCCGATATTGATCAGAATCTGACCAATCCACATGATCGCCAAACCGTAAGCCACGTAGGCGGCGAAAAACTGCTTGGCTTTCTCGGCCCACAAGCCGATGTACATGGCCCGCACGCTGACAAACACAAAGAGCGCCACGGTCAGCAAGGAGCCCACCAGGCCCAGCTCTTCGGCCAACACGCTGAACACGAAGTCGGTGTGCGCTTCGGGCAGGTAAAACTGCTTTTGAATGCTGTTGCCCAGGCCAACTCCCAGCCATTCGCCACGGCCGAAGGCGATTAACGCCTGGCTCAACTGATAGCCGGCGCCGTATTGGTCGGCCCAGGGGTCGATAAAGTTGGTCAGCCGTTGCATCCGGTAAGACTGACTGGTCATCACCGCCACGCCGGCAACCAAGACCACCGCGACCAGCGGAATAAAGCGCAGCAAGTTCACCCCGGCGAGAAACAGCATGGCGATCGAGGCACCGACCAACACCACGGTGGCGCCAAAGTCCGGCTCGGCCAGCAACAAAGCGGCCATCGGCCCGATCACCATCATCAGCTTGATAAAGCCCATCAGGGTTTCGCGCACTTCGTTTTGCCGGCGCACCAGGAAGCCGGCCAGAAAGATCACCGTAAACAACTTGGCCAGCTCCGATGGCTGGACGTTGAAGATGCCAAAGCCAATCCAGCGCGAGGCACCGTTCACTTCACGGCCAATGCCCGGGATCAACACCAACACCAGCAGCACGAATGCCGCAATCAGCAACCGGGCGCCGTTACGCTGCCAGGTGCTCATCGGCACCAACATGGTCAGCAGACCAGCACCCAGGCCGATGGCCAGATAAAACAGGTGGCGAATCATGTGATAGAGGGTGTTGCCCGACAGCGCCGCCGCCACTTCCGAGGAGGCCGAAGTAATCATCACCAAGCCCAAACCCAGCAAACCCAAGCAGCCCGCCAGCATCGGAAAGTCGACGTCGATACCGCGCCCGCCATGCAAGGGCGAGGGCAAGCCGAGCAACTTGGCCAACATCAGTTCAGCCCCTGCACGGCAGCGGCAAACAACTGCCCGCGCTGCTCGTAATTTTTGAACATGTCCAGGCTGGCGCAGGCTGGCGATAGCAACACTGCATCGCCGGCTTGCGCCAGTTCCGCGGCGCGCAGCACCGCTTCCTCAAGGGTTTTGACCCGCAGCAAGGGCACGCTGCCTTCGAGAGCGCCGGCCAGTAATTCCGCATCCCGGCCGAGCAACAACACCGCGCGACAATGGGCCGCCACCGGGGCGCGCAAGGCCGAGAAATCCGCGCCCTTGCCATCGCCACCGGCCACCAACAGCAACTTGCCGTCGATGTCGGCGCCCAGGCCTTCGATGGCCGCCAGCGCCGCGCCGACGTTGGTGGCCTTGGAGTCGTCGTAATAGTTCACCCCGCGCAATTCGCGCAGCCACTGGCAGCGATGCGCCAGGCCGGTGAATTCGCGCAGGGTCGCCAACATCGGCTCGAATGGCAGGCCGACGGCATGACCCAAAGCCAGGGCCGCCAGGGCGTTCGCCTGGTTATGGGCGCCACGCATTTTTAGCTCGCGCACGTTCATTAGCTTGTCGAACTGGTAGGCCAGGTACTTCTCGCCATCCTCGACTATCAAACCAAAGGTCTTGAAGTCCGGCTTGTTCAAACCGAAAGTCGAGCAGGTCACGCCCTCATTCAACAGTGGTCGCGACAGTGCATCCTGGCGATTGATCACCACATGCTTGGCGCCGCGAAAGATCCGGTGCTTGGCCTGGTGATAGGCCGGCAGGCCGCTGTAACGGTCCATATGGTCTTCGCTGACGTTCAGCACAGTGGCCACGGCGGCGTTCAACTGCTCGGTGGTTTCCAGCTGAAAGCTCGACAGCTCGAGCACGTACAGCTCGACCTCATCGGCCAGCAACTCCAGCGCCGGAGTGCCCAGATTCCCGCCCACTGCCACGCGCTTGCCGGCCGCTGCAGCCATCTCGCCGACCAAGGTGGTGACGGTGCTTTTGGCGTTGGAGCCGGTGATGGCGATGATCGGTGCCTTGGCGTGGCGAGCGAACAACTCGATATCGCCGGACATCTTCACCCCGCGCGCCGCCGCTTGCTGCAGCGCCGGCGTGGCGAGAGCCATGCCAGGACTGACCAGCAACTCCGAGGCGCGGCAGAGAAACTCCACATCCAGCTCGCCACAACGCACTTCCACCTGGGGAAACTGCTCACGCAGGGTCGCCAACTCCGGTGGATTGGCGCGGCTATCGACCACGGCAAAGGGCAAGCCCTGGCGCGCTAAAAAACGCACCAGGGATAAGCCGCTCTTGCCGAGGCCGACAACGATGCGAAATTGATCTGAAGCAATCAGGCTCATGATCTTCTCGGTACCCTTAACGCAGTTTCAAGGTGGCAAGACCGATCAGCACCAAAATCACGGTGATGATCCAGAAGCGCACTATTACGCGCGGCTCTGGCCAGCCTTTGAGTTCGAAGTGGTGATGAATGGGTGCCATGCGAAACACCCGCTTGCCGGTCAATTTGAACGAGGCGACCTGAATCACCACCGACAGGGTTTCCATCACGAACACCCCGCCCATGATGAACAGCACTATTTCTTGCCGGACTATCACGGCGATGGTGCCCAAGGCCGCGCCCAGCGCCAGCGCGCCGACGTCACCCATAAAGACTTGCGCCGGGTAGGTGTTAAACCACAGAAAGCCCAGGCCGGCACCGACCATGGCGGCGCAGAACACGATCAGCTCGCCGCAGCCCGGCACGTAAGGAATGAACAGGTATTCGGCGAATTTGACGTTGCCCGACAGGTAGCAAAAAATCCCCAGGGCACCGCCAACCATGACGGTGGGCATGATCGCCAAGCCATCCAGGCCATCGGTGAGGTTCACCGCGTTGCTGGTGCCGACTATCACGAAGTAGCTGAGCACCACAAAACCTATGCCCAACGGGATGCTGATGCTTTTAAACATCGGCACTATCAAAGTGGTTTCCACCGGGCTCTGGGCGCTGACAAACAAAAACACCGCGGCGCCCAAGCCAAACACCGACTGCCAGAAATACTTCCAGCGACTTGGCAGACCTTTCGAGTTTTTCTCGATCACCTTGCGGTAATCATCGACCCAGCCGATACCACCGAACAACAGGGTGACGATCAGCACAGTCCACACATAACGGTTGGACAAGTCGGCCCAGAGCAAGGTGCTGATGGCGATGGCCGAGAGAATCAGCGCGCCGCCCATGGTCGGGGTGCCGGATTTGGACAGGTGCGACTGCGGACCGTCATTGCGCACCGACTGGCCAATCTGCCGATGCTGCAGGGTGCGGATCATCCACGGCCCCAGCCACAGCGACAGCGACAGCGCGGTGAGTACGCCCAAAATGCCGCGCAGCGTCAGGTACTGAAAGACCCCGAAGCCCTTGTAGAACTGTTGCAGATACTCCGCGAGCAGCAGCAGCATTAGTGACTCTCCCCAATCTGGTCGGACGATGTTGCAGCCAACGCCGCGACGACTTTTTCCATCGCCGCGCTGCGCGAACCTTTAATTAGAATGCTGGTGTTAGCGCCCTGCTCGCTCGCCAGTGCGACGATCAAACTGGCTTGCTCGGCAAAGTGCTGGCCGCCGACGCCGAAGGCCGTCACCGCATGGGCCATCTGCGGGCCAACGGCGTACAGCGCGTCGACCTTGCCGGCGGCATAGGCGCCCACTTGGCGATGGGCCTGCTCGGCCCAGTCGCCCAACTCGCCCATGTCGCCCAGCACCAACACGCGCCGGCCGGCAAAACCGCTGAGCAGATCGGTGGCGGCATTGATCGAGGCCGGGTTGGCGTTGTAACTGTCATCAATCAGCCGTACCCCATTGGCCAACACTTGCGCCACGGTACGACCCTTGACCGGCTGTAAAGTTTGCAGGCCCTGCACAATTTGCTCGAGCGATACGCCCAAGGCATGCGCCGCCGCCGCTGCCGCCAAGGCATTACTGACGTTGTGCTGGCCAAGCAAGTTCAATTGCACCCGCACACTGCCTGCGGCGCACTGCAGGGTGAAGGCCGGGCAACCACGGCCATCGACATTGAGCTCGCGGGCAGAAAAATCGGCGCCTGGATTGCTCAGCGCAAAACTCAGCACTTGGCGACCACGGGCGCGGCGCTGCCAGGTGGCAAAAGCCGGATCATCCAGATTCAGAATCGCCGTGCCATTGTTCGGCAAGCCTTCGAGTATCTCGCCCTTGGCCAGTACGATTTTTTCCGGCCCGCCGAACTCACCCACATGGGCGGTGCCGGCATTGGTGATGATGGCCACCTGGGGCTGAGCCAGGCTGACGGTGTAGCCGATTTCACCCTCGCGCGAGGCGCCCAACTCGATCACTGCGGCGCTGTGTTCGGCCGACAATTCGAGCAGGGTCAGGGGCGCGCCGAGGTCATTATTCAAGTTGCCGCGGGTGGCCAACACCGGCCCTGCGACGCGCAGAATACTGGCCAGCAGCTCTTTGACCGTGGTCTTGCCACTGGAGCCGGTGACTGCCGCCAACGGGCCCTGATAGGCCTGACGGTTCAGCCCGCCGAGCCGCCCCAAGGCAACCCGGGTGTCGGTCACCAGCAGTTGCGGCAGGTTCACCCCAGCCACTTCGCGCTCAACCAGGGCCGCCACTGCGCCCTTGCTGGCAACCTCGGCCAGGTAGTTATGGCCATCGAAATTCGGCCCACTTAAGGCCACAAATAACTGCCCGGCAGCCACGCTGCGGCTGTCGATAGACACCCCGTTAAAAGTTGCATCGGCGCCCAGCAAGCGGGCATTCAGCGGCTGCAGCAATGCACTGAGCTGTAGGGGCTTAAGCATGGGCGGCACTCCAGGCAAGCAACGCCTGCTCGGCTTCGTGCAAGTCGGAGAACGGCTGACGCACGCCGTTAATTTCCTGGTAGTCCTCATGGCCTTTACCGGCCAGCAACACCACGTCACCGACCTGGGCACTGGCGATCAGCTGGGCAATCGCCGCGCCGCGGCCATGCTGCAAGCTGACCTTGCCGAGATCGGTGAAACCGCTGCGAATGTCGGCGAAGATTTGCTCAGGGGCCTCAGAGCGCGGATTGTCATCGGTGACCAGTACCCGGTCGGCACGCTGCTCAGCCACGGCGGCCATCAAGGCGCGCTTGCCACGATCACGGTCGCCGCCACAGCCAAACAGGCAGAGCAATTGGCCATCGGCGTGCTGGCGCAGCGCCTCCAGCACTTTATCCAGGGCATCCGGGGTGTGGGCGTAATCCACTACCACCAACGGCTGAACACCACCACCGAGGCGCTGCATGCGGCCGAGCGGGCCTTGCAACTGAGGCATTACGCCGAGGATTTCATCCAGCGGGTAATCCAGCGCCAACAAGGCACCGACCACCGCCAGCAAGTTGCTCAGGTTGAAACGGCCCAGCAGCGCGCTGCACAGGCGACCCTCGCCTTGCGGGGTGACTATGTCGGCACGTACGCCATCATCATCGAAGTCGGCACTGCGGCAATACAGATAGGCCGTCGAGTCGTCCAGGCTGTAGCTGATCAGCCGCGACTCGCTCGGCAGCACGGCCAGCTCGCGACCAAAATCGTCATCCACATTCAGCACCCGGCAACGCAGGCCAGGCCTTGCAAACAGCGCTGCCTTTACCGCGCCATAGGCGGCCATGCTGCCGTGGTAATCGAGGTGATCGCGGGACAGGTTGGTAAACACCGCCACCGAAAAGGCCAAGGCGGCGACCCGGCCCTGATCCAAACCGTGGGAAGACACCTCCATCGCCACGGCTTTGGCGCCGGCCTGCTTGAGATTGGCCAACACTGCTTGCACGCCAATCGGGTCGGGCGTGGTGTGCTGCCCTTGAACCAGCTCATTGTGAAAGCCGCTGCCCAGGGTACCGACTATCCCGCAACGCTCACCGAGCAGATCCAGGGCCTGCGCCAGCAACTGGCTGACACTGGTTTTACCGTTGGTGCCGGTCACGCCGATCAGGCGCAAGGCGCGGCTCGGCTCACCGTAAAAACGTCCGGCGATGGCCGACAGCTGACCGGCCAGACCTTTCATGGCGATCAAGGCGGCGGCGCTGTCACGCATCTGCGGCGCGCCTTCGGCCTCATAGGCCACCGCGGCGGCGCCACGGGCGATGGCGTCGGCGATATGCAGACGGCCATCTTGGGCGGTGCCGGGCACGGCTAAAAACAAATCCCCGGGCAGCACCTTACGGCTGTCCAGGGTCAATTCACGAATCAGTACCGAACTGCCGGCTTCTGGCAGCAGCTGGTTAAGAGGCATAGGCATTAGGTTCGCCCTCCTTTGCTATCGAGTGGCACCACAGCCTGTGGCGCCGCAGGGGGCAGGTTGTCTGGGGCAATATTCATCAGCCGCAACGCGCCGGCCATGACCTTGCCAAACACCGGCGCAGAAATCAGGCCACCGTAATACGCCCCGGTGCTGGGCTCATCGATGACCACCAACAAGGCAATGCGCGGGTTATTGACCGGCGCAAAACCGGCAAACAAGGAGCGGTAAGCGTTCTCGGTATAACCCTTGGTGCCGGCGGCATTTTTACGCGCCGTGCCGCTTTTGCCGGCGACGTGATAGGCCGGCACCTGGGCGCGGAACACCCCACCGGGCGCTTCTACCACTTGCTGCAACATGCCTTGCAAAGTTTTAGCGACATCCTGCGGAATCACTTGGGTGCCGGCGTCCCGAGCGCCGTCGGCACGGGTCATGGTCAGCGGCACACTGCGGCCATCGTTGGCCAGCGTGGCGTAGGCATGGGCCAGCTGAACGGCGGTGACCGACAGGCCATAGCCATAGGCCAGGGTGGCGGTTTCGGCTTTCGGCCAGATGCGGTGGTTAGGCAGATTGCCAACCCGCTCACCCGGGAAGCCCAGGCCGGTGTCCTGGCCCAGGCCCACTTGCTGCATCACGCTGTAGATCGATTCGGCGCCAATATCGAAGGCGATCTTGCTGATCCCGATGTTGCTCGACTTGATCAGAATTTCCGTCAGGTTGAGGTTTCCGCCGGTTCTGGAAACGTCACGAATGGTGTATTTGCCGATTTGCAGAGTACCGCCGGAAACATCCACCCGGTCTTCCGGTTTCCAGCGACCGCTTTGCAAGGCCGCGCTCATCGAGAAGGGCTTAACGGTTGAGCCGGGCTCAAACACATCGATCATGGCGCGATTGCGCAGCGCCGCCGGCTGACGATTACGCCGGTTATTCGGGTTGTAGGTCGGGTGATTGACCATCGCCAGCACTTCGCCGGTTTGCACGTCGACCATCACCAAACTGCCGGCCTTGGCGCCAAACTCGGCCAAGGCGTTGCGCAGTTCACGGTGCGCCAGATACTGCAAACGCAGGTCAATCGACAACGCCAGGGTCTGTCCGGCCTTGGCGTTCTGGGTAACCTGGACGTCTTTGATCAAACGACCACGGCGATCTTTCAAGACCTGCCGCTTGCCCGGCACGCCGGCCAGCCACTCGTCAAACGCCAGCTCAACGCCTTCACGGCCCTTGTCATCCACATCGGTAAAACCGACCACATGGGCAGTCACTTCACCGGCCGGGTAAAAACGCCGAAACTCTTCGATGGCGTAAACACCCGGCACTTTAAGATCGATTATTGCCTGGCCTTGCTCAGGGGTTAAGCCGCGCACCAGGTACATGAACTCACGCCCGGCGTTTTGCTCAAGCCGCTGGGCAAAGGCTTTCGGTTCTTGGCCCAGCGCCGCCGCCAGAGTCGCCCATTGCGCCCGCCCGGCTTGCAGCTCTTTCCCATTGGCCCACAGGGTGGTGACCGGAGTACTGACCGCCAGCGGTTCGCCATTGCGGTCGGTAATCAGCCCGCGGTGTGCAGGAATAGGAATGTGCCGCATGCTGCGGGCATCGCCCTGGCCTTGCAGGAAATCATGATCGACCACTTGCAGGTCAATAATCCGCCAGACAATCGCGGCGGTCATCAGCGCCAGCAAGGCCAGCACCAGCCGAAAGCGCCACGGATAGAGCGCGCCTTCGAGCTGCATCATGGCGTGACCATCCGCACTTGCGCAGCATCGGGGATGCGCATTTTCAGCTGTTCGGTGGCCAGGGTTTCGATACGGTTATGGGCCGTCCAGGTGCTTTGCTCGAGGATCAGCCGGCCCCATTCGGCCTGGGCCTTGTCGCGCACGCTCAGCTCGGCATACAGGCCATTGAGCAGCTGGCGGTTCCAGTGGGCGGTGTAAGACACGCCGACCGCCGACACCAGCACGGCCACAAACAACAGCAGCATGACAAAGCTGCCGGTTGGCAAGGGCTTGGCGTAGAGACGACTCAACGCAACTTCTCCGCCACGCGCAATACCGCACTGCGCGAGCGCGGGTTGGCCTTAACTTCGGCATCGGAGGCAAATTGTGGTTTGCCAAGCAACTTCAAGCGCGGATCAAAGGGCACCACTCGTACCGGCAGATCACGCGGCAAGTTGTCCGCCTCACCCTTCACATGGCGGCGCATAAACTGCTTAACGATGCGATCTTCCAGCGAGTGAAAACTGATCACCGCCAAACGGCCGCCAATCTCCAGCGCATCCATGGCCGCATCCAGGCCACGCTCGAGGTCGCCCAACTCGTTGTTGATTTGAATGCGCAGGCCCTGGAACGCCCGAGTAGCAGGGTTCTTGCCTTTTTCCCAGGCCGGATTGGCCACGGTCAAGACATTGGCCAGATCCGCGGTGCGCTCAAACGGCTGCTCGGCACGACGCAACACCACCGCCCGCGCCATGCGCTTGGCAAAGCGTTCTTCGCCATATTCTTTAAATGCCCGGGCGATTTCTTCCTCGGGGGCGCTGGCGATCCAGGCGGCGGCACTGACACCACGACTGGGGTCCATGCGCATGTCCAGCGGACCATCATTCATAAAGCTGAAGCCGCGCTCGGGATCATCCAGCTGGGGCGAGGATACACCCAAATCCAGCAGCACACCGCTGACCTTGCCGGCCAGACCGCGCACCGCCAGTTCATCACCCAGCTCAGCAAAGCTGCGCTGCACAATGACAAAGCGGCCGTCTTCGGCCGCCAGTGTTTGCCCAGTGGCGATCGCCAGCGGGTCTTTATCAAAGCCCAGCAACCGGCCGCCCTCGCCCAACTGCTGCAAAATCAGCCGACTGTGGCCGCCACGCCCGAAAGTGCCGTCCAGATAGCAGCCGTCGCTGCGCACCGCGAGAGCCGTAACGGCCTCTTCCAGCAGTACGGTTATGTGGGCCAAGTCAGAAGTCATAGTCACAGGATCAAATCACGCAATTCGGCCGGCATAGCACCGGGTTGTTTAATGGCCGCCAGATCCGCGTCCGCCAAGGTGTTCCAGGCGTCTTCGTTCCACAGTTGGAATTTATTCAGCTGGCCGACCAGCATGGCGCGCTTGTCGAGCCCGGCGTATTCACGCAAGCGCGGTGGCACCAGAAAACGCCCGGCACTGTCGAGTTCCAGGTCAACGGCATTGCCGATCAACAAACGCTGCAGACGACGGTTTTCTTCACGAAAGGAAGGTAGTTCGCGCAACTTGGCTTCAATCAGCTCCCACTCGGGTAGCGGATAGACACTCAGGCAGGAGTCAACAGCATCGATGGTCACAATCAACTGACCGGCGCAACGCAATACCAGCTCGTCACGATACCGACTCGGCATCGCGAGGCGCCCTTTGGCGTCGAGACTGATGGCGTTAGCTCCACGAAACACTGCTGCGCTCCCCCATTATTAGTTGCTTTCCCTGCCAAAAAACCCACTTCACGCCACTTTTTACCACTTGAGCACACTATAGGAATGCAGCCCCTCAGCGTCAAGGCGCACGAGTGGAGGAAAAGCCTTACAAATCGGTGATTTAGCCAACAAAAGCGCGGAGGAAAGGCGAGGAAAACGTCGCAAAATCAAGACGAAATCGAGCCGATACAGAAGGCTGCGCTTCGAACTTAAAGTGCTTTGTTAAGAGTAAGATTTTTTTGGTCTTAGAACTGCGGGGTATGCACACAAGCGGATGAAGTAAAAAGGTGGAGAGTCGATCTGTAAGCCGGGTTCTGTCGAGGACAGTCATTCGTCTACGACGTACATCACTGCACGCCTTTAGCAACCTACCCGGTTCCAGCGCGGGCCACGCCAATGGAACCCTATTTGGTCTTGCTCCGAGCGGGGTTTGCCTAGCCACGAACTGTTACCAGTCGCGCGGTGCGCTCTTACCGCACCTTTTCACCCTTACCGGCACCGAAGCGCTTAGGCGGTTATTTTCTGTGGCACTTTCCGTAGGCTCACGCCTCCCAGGCGTTACCTGGCGCTCTGCCCTATGGAGCCCGGACTTTCCTCCCCCCCTTACTGTAAACAGCAAGAGGCAGCGACTGTCCAATCGACTCTCCGCCGCCAAGGTTAACGACTGAAGCCCTCAAGAACAAGCCTAAAGGTCTTTCTGCCGATCAAGGGCGGCCTGATACAGCAGGTTTTTGCGTACCCCGGTAATCTCCGCCGCCAGCGCTGCGGCGCGCTTTAGGGGTAAATCCTGCAGCAGCAAATCCAGCACCCGCAGCGCCTCGACGCTCAAGGCATCGTCACCCTCGGGCGCCTGCCAGCCAGCCACCAGCACCACGCATTCGCCACGCTGCTGATTAGGGTCGGCAGCCACCCAGGCCGCCAATTCAGCCAATGGCAAGCCTTTGAGTGTCTCGAAGGTTTTGGTCAGCTCGCGCGCCAGCAGGGCCAGACGCTCACCGCCGAAGACCAGTTGCATATCCTCCAGGCACTCGAGAATACGGTGTGGCGCCTCATAGAAAATCAGCGTGCGCGGCTCTTCCTTTACCTGATCCAAGCGCGCTCGGCGGCCCGCGGTTTTGGCCGGCAGAAAGCCCTCAAAAATAAACCTATCCGAGGGCAAGCCCGCCGCCGACAAGGCGGTGATCAGCGCGCTCGGGCCCGGCACCGGCACCACCCGAATACCCGCCGCCCGCGCATTGCGCACCAGGTGATAGCCCGGATCGGAGATCAGCGGCGTGCCCGCATCGGAGATCAGCGCCACATCGGCGCCGGACAGCAGGCGGGCGATAAAGTGGCTGCCTTGCTCGCGCTCATTGTGCTCGTGACAAGCCGCCAAGGGCGTACCTATGCCGAAGTGCTGCATCAAACGAGCGGAATGACGGGTATCTTCGGCGGCGATCAGACTCACTTCGCGCAACACCCGCAAAGCTCGAGCGGTGATGTCATCGAGATTGCCGATCGGCGTGGCGACCACATAAAGCGTCCCCATGGCCGAACCCTGAGCACTGGAAAGCGTCACCACACACACCTCGAAACCGACAAAACGCGCATTGTAGCCCGATTAGCGCCAGCAACATCGCGCTGGTGGCGGGGCTTGGGTACAATTCGCCGCTCATTTGATCAAGTACCAGGGAACCTTTACATGATCGCCGGCTTGCGCACCCTCTGTTTTCTCGGTCTGACTGCCTTACTCGCAGCCTGCACCAGCACTCCTTCGTCCAATCTGGGCGAACTGCCACGCCCGCAAGGCAGTATCGAAGAACTGCTGCAGCAAGCCAGCGTCAGCCCACAGGAGCAAGCCAGCGGGTTGTTATTGGCGGCCGCCGACTCGGCCCACCAGCAAAATGACGACGGCCAAGCCGCGCGCATTCTTCAACAAGTGCCACTGGATGGCCTGAAGCCGGCGCAGCAGATTTTTGCCAGCACCCTGAAAGCCGAGCTGGCGATGGCGCGCAACAAGCCCAAAAGCGCGCTCAAAGCCCTGAGCCACCCAAGCTTTGCCCGCCTCAGCGAACTACCGGTCGAGCAACAGCTGCGCAGTCAACTGGTGCGCGCCAAGGCGCTGGAAGCCAACGGGCAAACCCTGGAAGCGGCCCGCGAGCGGGTATTTATTGCGCCACTGCTCAGCGATAGCGCCGCCAGCAAAAACCATGAAGCGATTTGGGCGCTGGTCGCCACACTACCCACCGAGCAACTGCAAGCCAGCGCCGATGCAGACCTGACTGGCTGGCTGGAACTGGCCCGCGCCGCCAAGAGCGCCGGTAGCCCAGAGCAACAGCAAGCCGCAATTGACGCCTGGACCAAGCAGAACCCGCAACACCCAGCCGCCAAGCAATTGCCGCAAGCCCTGGACAAGCTCAAGCAACTGGCCAGCCAACCGCTGACCAAGATCGCCCTGCTATTGCCACAAGAAGGCCCACTGGCTTCAGTCGCGCAAGCTTTGCGCGATGGCTTTATGGCCAGTTATTACCAAGCCCAGCAAAACGGTCAGAACCCACCAACCATTGAGCTGTATGACAGCTCAAAACTAACCTCACTGGATGACTTCTACCGCCAAGCCCAGGCCGCCGGAGTGCAACTGGTGGTGGGCCCGCTGGAAAAACCCCTGGTCAAGCAACTCAACGAACGCACTCAATTCCCCATCACCCCCCTCGCCCTGAACTACAGCGATAACGGCAAGCCTGGCCCTGCCGAGCTGTTTCAATTTGGCTTGTCTGCCGAAGATGAGGCGCGCTCAGTCGCTCGTCGTGCTTGGGATGACGGCATGCGCCGTGCCGTGGCCCTGGTGCCGCGCGGTGAATGGGGTGACCGGGTACTGGACGCCTTCCGCCAAAGCTGGCTGGCCGACGGCGGCACGCTGATTGCGGCCGAGCATGTCGATCAACCCGTGCAACTGGCCCAACAGATCGCCGACCTGTTCCAGCTGCGGCAAAGTGAGGCGCGCGCCAAGCGCCTGCAAAACACCCTGGGCACCAACATCACAGCACTGCCGGCCCGCCGCCAAGATGTCGATTTCATCTTCCTCGCCGCCACCCCACAGCAAGCACAACAGATCAAACCAACCCTGGCCTTCCAGTACGCCGGCGATGTGCCCGTGTATGCCACCTCGCACCTGTACAGCGGCAATAGCGCTCAAGCCCAACCGGCCGACCTTAACGGCATCCGCTTTTGCGAGACGCCCTGGCTGCTGGACAGCAATGACCCGCTGCACCAGCAGGTTGTCGCGCAATGGCCACAAGCCGGTGGCAGCCTTGGCCGCCTGTACGCCATGGGCATCGACGCCTACAACCTGGCGCCGCGCCTAAGCCAACTCAAAAGCTTGCCCGACAGCCGTATCGACGGCCTGACCGGCCAGCTCAGCCTGAATAGCACGCAGCGGATTGAGCGCTTGCTGCCTTGGGCCGAGTTTCAAGCCGGCCAGGTGCAGCGCCTGCCCTGATGAGCGATAGCCATCAGGGCAGCGGCCGCGCCGCCGAACAGCAAGCCCGCAGCCACCTGGAACAACAGGGGTTACGCTTGCTGGCGCAGAACTGGGCGTGTCGGGTTGGCGAGCTGGATCTGGTCATGCTGGACGGCGATACAGTAGTATTTGTTGAGGTCCGTTATCGCAAGCATGCCACCTGGGGCGGCGCACTAGAGAGCGTCGATGCCCGCAAACGCGGGAAGGTTAGCGCCGCCGCGCAGTATTTTTTGCAGCAAGAACCACGCTGGGCAAAACATCCATGCCGTTTTGATGTCGTAGCCATGAGCGCCTCCGCGCAGCCAAGCGAGCGCCTTAACTGGATTCAAAACGCGTTCGACAGCTGATCAGCCACCACTCTTAAGGTCTTTTCTGATGGACATGCAAGCCCGTATTCGCCAACTGTTCCAAGCCAGTATCGACACCAAACTCGTCGCCATGGAGGAGCTAGTGCCCTTCATCGAACAAGCCGGCCAAGTGATGGTGCAAGCACTGCTCAGCGAAGGCAAAATTCTCGCCTGCGGCAACGGCGGCTCGGCCGGCGACGCGCAACACTTCTCCTCCGAGCTGCTCAATCGCTTCGAGCGCGAGCGGCCAAGTCTGCCCGCGCTGGCGCTGACCACCGACAGTTCGACCATTACCTCAATCGCCAACGACTACAGCTACAACGAGATTTTCTCCAAGCAGATTCGCGCCCTCGGCCAACCCGGTGATGTCTTGCTGGCCATCTCCACCAGCGGCAACTCGGCCAATGTCATCCAGGCCATTCAGGCCGCCCATGACCGCGAGATGATAGTGGTGGCCATGACCGGACGCGACGGCGGAGGCATGGCCTCCCTGTTACTGCCAGAGGACGTGGAAATTCGCGTACCTTCGAAAGTCACAGCACGGATTCAGGAGGTCCACCTGCTGACCATCCACTGCCTGTGCGACCAAATCGACAACCAGCTGTTCGGGAGTGAAGAATGATCCGCGCCACCCCAGTACTACTGATTCTCACGCTTAGCCTGCTGGCCAGCGGCTGCAGCTCGGTACTCACCGCCACCCGAGATCACCCCATCGAGGATGATCGCGGCACGCGCACCATTGGCAGCACCCTGGACGACTCACTGATCGAAACCAAGGTAGCGGTCAACGTCAACAAGGCCAACCCGAGCCTGGATAAAGACTCGCACATTATTGTGGTGAGCTTTAACGGCATCGTTTTGCTGGCCGGACAAACCCCGACAGCCGCCCTTAAAGCTCAAGCCGGGCAAGCCGCACAAGCTACTCAGCGAGTCAAGAAGGTCAACAACGAACTGCAGATCATGCAACCCTCCTCCTTGCTAGCACGCAACAATGACACCTGGCTGACCACCAAGATCAAGACCCAGATGCTCGCCGACAGCACCATCCCCGGCTCACGCGTGAAGATCGTCACCGAGAACGGGATTGTCTACATGCTTGGCTTGGTGACTCGCCAGGAAGCTAACCTGACCACCAACCTAGTGCAGGGCGTCGACGGCGTGCAGAAGATCGTTAAGCTGTTTGAGTACATCAACTAACCAGCAGAGCCAAACCCCAGACACAAAAAAGGCGATCCTAAGATCGCCTTTTTTGTGTCTACTTGACCACCTTCAAACTCGGTCGACCGCTGGGCCTAGGCGGCTCAGTGCCGGCCGGACCAGCATCATCCGGCCCAGCGTCATCGCCAGCTCCCGGCGCATCCAAATCAAACACCATGCCCTGACCATTCTCACGCGCATAGATCGCCAATACCGCCGCCGCTGGAATATACAGACTTTGCGGTACGCCACCGAAGCGGCCCTCAAAGCTCACCGCATCATTACCAAGCTGCAAATGCCGCACCGCACTGGACGAAACGTTCAGCACCACCTGACCATCATTGGCATAGCCTGGCGGCACTTTAATGCCTGGATACTCGGCATTCACCAGCAAATGCGGGGTGCAATCATTCTCGGCAATCCACTCATAGAGTGCGCGAATCAGATAAGGGCGGTTGGAGTTCATTACGGCGTCCTCTCTTAACGCATATCGCGCTCGGCGCCCGACAAACTAGCTCGGAACGCCTCGCGGGCAAACTGTCGATCCATGTAATCAAGCAGCGGCTTGGCCGGTTTCGGCAACTCTATACCCAGCACGGGCAGACGCCAGAGAATCGGCAGCAGACAGCAATCCACCAGGCTCAGCTCGTCGCTGAGAAAGAATGCCTTATCGGCAAACAAGGGCGAGACCCCGGTCAGGCTCTCCCGCAGCTCCTTGCGCGCCTGCACGCGGGCCGGCTCCTTGCTGCGCGGATCGAGGATCAGGTCGACCTGAGCGCACCAGTCGCGCTGAATACGATGAATCAGCAGACGGCTATTAGCCCGCGCCACCGGATACACCGGCAACAGCGGCGGATGCGGATAACGCTCGTCCAAATACTCCATCACCACCGTCGACTCATACAGCGCCAAGTCGCGATCGACCAAGGTTGGTACGCTGGCGTAAGGGTTAACCTCACTCAGCCTGGCCGGGTAACGGCCTGGCTCAACATCGATGATCTCTGCGCTGACACCCTTCTCGGCGAGCACAATACGTACACGGTGGGAATAGTGATCAGCGGGGTCAGAGTAACAGGCCAACCTATTGGTCACGGCCATGACGTCTCTCCTCGCAGTTATAGTTTTTAGTAGCAGAAAAACAAGCGCGCCCGAAGAGGGCGCGCTGGTTCACAACAGTACGACAGTCTATCAGTGAACGTCCTTCCAGTATTCGCGCTTGAGCAGATAAGCGAACACAAAGAAGAAGGCCAAGAACAGCAGCACGTAAGTACCGATGCGCTCACTCTGCAGCTTTACTGGGTTGGCCGAGTACGCCAGGAAGGTCACCAGATTCTTGATCTTCTCGTCGAACTGTTCAGTGGTCAGGGCGCCAGTCTTCGGCACAACGGTCAACTGATGGCAGTCTTCATGGGTAATTGGCGTGCCAGTGAGGGTGTCGTATTGCTTCTTACCATCATGCTCGACGACCTGCACTTGCTTACAACCGACCACCTGACGGCCTTGCAGACCCGCCAACACGTTAGGCATGCCGACGTTCGGGAACATCTTGTTGTTAACGCCCCATGGCCGGGTTGGATCTTCGTAGAAAGTCCGCAGATAGGTGTACAGCCAATCGGTGCCGCGCACGCGCGCAACCAGAGTCAGATCCGGTGGCGCAGCGCCAAACCAAACCTTGGCGTCTTGTGGCTGCATGCCGATCTTCATCAGATCGCCAATTTTCGCACCGGTGAACACCAGGTTATCCAGCATCAGCTGATTAGGAATCCCCAAGTCAGTGGCAACCCGCTCATAGCGCTGGAACTTGGTGCTATGGCAACCCATGCAGTAGTTGGCAAAGGTCTTGGCACCGTCTTGCATCGCGGCCTGGTCGGCGACATCGACTTCAACGTGATCCATTGGATATTCAAGAGCGGCGTTGGCAAAGGCAAACACCGGTAGAACGGCGAGTAGTAGAGCCGCAAAATGCTTTTTCATTAGCAAGTCACCCGATCCGGAACCGGTTTAGTCTTTTCCATCCGCGTATAAAACGGCATCAGGAGAAAGAAAGCGAAATACAGAATGGTGCAAGTCCGCGACATGATGGTGCCCAGATCCGACGGCGCCTGAGAGCCGTAGTAGCCCAGAATCACAAAGGACAGCGCAAACACCCACATCCAGATCTTGCTCAACCAACCCTTATGACGGATCGACTTAACCGGACTGCGATCCAGCCACGGCAGTACGAACAGAATCGCGATTGCAGCACCCATGGCCACCACACCCATCAACTTGTCAGGCACTGCCCGCAAAATGGCATAGAAGGGTGTGAAGTACCAAACCGGCGCAATGTGCGCAGGGGTCTTGAAAGCGTTAGCCACTTCAAAGTTCGGCTTCTCGAGGAAATAACCGCCCATTTCCGGGAAGAAGAACACGATGGCGCAGAACACAAACAGGAACACCACTACACCGACAATATCTTTAACGGTGTAATACGGATGGAACGGAATGCCGTCCAGTGGAATGCCGTTAGCATCCTTCTTCTTCTTGATATCAACGCCTTCCGGGTTGTTTGAGCCCACTTCGTGCAACGCCAGGATATGCAGCACCACCAAGCCCAACACCACGATCGGCAAAGCAACGACATGCAAGGCGAAGAAGCGGTTCAGGGTGATGCCGGAAATCAGGTAATCACCACGGATCCACTGAGTCAGGTCCGCACCTATTACCGGAATAGCACCAAACAGGGAAATAATTACCTGCGCACCCCAATAAGACATCTGCCCCCAAGGCAGCAGATAGCCCATAAAGGCCTCAGCCATCAGCGCCAGGTAGATAAGCATGCCAAACAGCCAAACCAGCTCACGCGGCTTCTGGTAAGAGCCGTAGAGCAAGCCACGGAACATATGCATGTACACCACAATAAAGAACGCCGAGGCGCCTGTAGAGTGCAACAAGCGGATGATCCAGCCGTAATCCACATCACGCATGATGTATTCGACCGAAGCAAAGGCCTCTTCCGCCGACGGCGTATAACTCATGGTCAGCCAGATACCGGTGATGATCTGGTTAACCAGCACCAACAACGCCAGAGAGCCGAAAAAATAGAAGAAGTTAAAGTTCTTCGGTGCGTAATATTTGCTTAGATGCTCTTCCCACATCTTGGTCGCCGGGAAGCGTGCATCTACCCACTCCATGAATTTACTCATCAAGCTTTCTCCTGATCCACGCCAAGGACGACCACATCCGCCGATTCGTAAGAGTGTGGCGGTACCGGCAGGTTCAACGGTGCAGGCTGTGATTTGTACACGCGCCCAGCGAGGTCATAACGCGAGCCGTGGCACGGACAGAAATAACCACCCACCCACTGCGCACCAAGATCTGCCGGCGCTACTTCAGGGCGGAATGACGGCGAACAACCTAAGTGAGTGCACAGACCAACCAGAATTAGAATCTCCGGCTTGGATGAACGCGTTACTGGATCAACGTAGGCAGGCTGCTCCGATGCCTTTGAATCAGGGTCAGCCATCTCAGCGTTGAGCTTAGGCAGCCCCGCCAGCATCTCTTCTGTCCGGTGCACGATAAACACCGGCTGGCCGCGCCACTCAGCAACAATCTGCTGACCTGGCTCAACCTTACTGATATTTACCTTTACCGGGGCACCAGCGGCCTTGGCCTTGGCACTAGGGAACCACGACCCTACAAACGGGACCGCAGCACCCACCGCTCCTGCTGCACCAACCACCGAAGTGGCCGCTACGAGGAAGCGACGCCGGCCTGTATTCACGCCGTCATTGCTCATTCAGTCGTCTCCCATCAGCTTTGTGGCCTGTTATTCAGGCGTCTACTAAGTAAATTTCGAGCTACGCAAAAAATTTGCTCGATGGTAAAGAAAAGCCCCATATCTGACAAGGCAATAGCTCGATACAAATCTACCGAAAGCCTTGCCAGCCGCGACTTTAGCGGCTGCGGCAAGTTGCCGCAGAACAAATATTGAGGTAAAAAAAACGCCCAGTTCCGCGAGGGAGCTGGGCGTTTTTTGAGCGTAGCAGCGAATTAACGCTTCGAGTACTGCGGACGCTTACGCGCTTTACGCAGACCAACTTTCTTACGCTCTACTTCACGCGCATCGCGAGTCACGAAGCCGGCCTTGCGCAGAGCAGGACGCAGCGATTCGTCGTAATCCATCAGAGCACGAGTAATGCCGTGACGGATTGCGCCCGCTTGACCGCTCACACCACCACCAGCAACGGTGATGAACAGATCGAACTTCTCGACAGTTTCGGTCAATTCCAGCGGCTGACGAACTACCATGCGGGCAGTTTCGCGACCGAAGAAATTCTCCAGAGTGCGGTTATTGATCGAGATTTTGCCAGTGCCCGCACGCATGAAAACGCGAGCGGTTGCAGTCTTGCGACGGCCAGTGCCGTAATTTTGAGTCGCCGACATAATGAACTATTCCGTTAAAACTTCAGTTCTTGGGGCTGCTGAGCAGTGTGAGGGTGAACAGCGCCCGCATACACTTTCAGCTTACGGTACATGTCGCGACCCAGCACGTTCTTAGGCAACATGCCCTTAACCGCGGTCTCGAGCACACGCTCTGGCTGCTTGGCGAGCAACTTTTCAAAGTTGATCGACTTGATGCCACCCGGGAAGCCGGAGTGCGAGTAGTACATTTTGTCAGTAGTTTTTGCGCCGGTCACACGAATCTGCTCAGCGTTGATTACGACAATGTAGTCGCCAGTATCAACGTGCGGGGTGAACTCAGGCTTGTGCTTGCCACGTAGACGACTAGCGATCTCGGTGGCCAGACGACCCAGAGTCTGACCTGCAGCGTCGACGACGAACCAGTCGCGCTTAACAGTTTCCGGTTTAGCAGTAAAAGTTTTCATTCTTTATAGCCTCAGGGGCCGCCCTGAAAATTAGACGGCGGATCTTACTAAATAATGCGGACTTTGACAAGTCAAAGACAGCCGAACACGGACGCTATCGGGGCTCGGGTCATCGCGTCCGTTACGACAAATCAGCGGGCTTGGCATCCCCCGCCGAAAAACAGCTGCGGAATTATGCCGATTACAGGAAAAAATTCAACCTGAATCGTGATAATTTTAGCAAAAGCCCTGCTTTGCTAAGCGCAAAGACAGGGCCAACGCCCCAGGACTGGCGATTAAAGCTACAGCGAACGAGCAATGATCTCTTTCATGATTTCATTGGTACCCGCGTAAATCCGCTGCACCCGCGCATCCGCCCAGGCCCGGGCCACCGGGTATTCCCACATGTAGCCGTAGCCACCGTGCAGCTGCACGCACTCATCGAGCACCTTGCATTGCAGGTCGGTGCCCCAGTATTTGAGCATCGCCGCGGTCGGCACATCGAGCTTGCCCTGCAGATGCAACTCCAAACACTTGTCGACAAACACCCGGCCGATTTGCACCTCGGTGGCGATCTCCGCGAGCTTGAAGCGGGTATTCTGAAAGTCCGCCACCGGCTTGCCGAACGCTTTGCGCTCGCGTGTGTAGTCCAGCGTCCAGCGCAGCGCCGCCTCGGCCGAGGCCAGCGCACCAACACCCACGGTCAGGCGCTCCTGTGGCAACTCCTGCATCAAGTAGGCGAAACCCATGCCGGCCTGGCCAAGCAGATTTTCCTTCGGGATGCGCACATCCTGAAAGAACAACTCGGAGGTGTCCTGCGCCTTCATGCCGACTTTTTCCAGGCGCTTGCCCTTGGTGAAGCCCGGTGTATTGGCCTCAACCAAAAACAGGCTGGTGCCCTTGGCGCCGGCTTTCGGATCGGTTTTAGCCACCACCACTACCAGATCAGCCAGAAAGCCGTTGGTGATAAAGGTCTTCGAGCCGTTGATTACATACTCATCACCATCCAGCACCGCTGTGGTTTTCACCCCTTGCAAATCTGAACCGGCGCCCGGCTCAGTCATGGCAATGGCGGTGACCATTTCACCGGAAACCAACTTGGGCAGATACTTGAGCTTCAACGCCTCGGAGCCGTAATGCAGGATATAGGGCGCGACTATGTCCGAGTGCAGCGAAAAGCCGATACCGGTCAAACCCAGCCGACCCACTTCTTCAATCACCACGGTACTGAAGAGAAAGTCTGCCGCCATTCCGCCGTACTCTTCCGGGATATGCGAGCAGAGCATGCCGGCCTCCCCGGCCTTGTTCCACAGCGCCCGGTCGATGTGGCCATCCTTCTCCCACTGCGCATGGAAAGGCACCGCCTCCTGCTCGAGAAATTTGCGCACACTTTCGCGAAACTGTTCGTGTTCGGAGCTGAAAATAGTTCTGGGGATCATGACGGCACCTAAAGGCAAAGCGAAGGACAAAAAACACCAAGCCGAGACTGTAGGACAGTCCACCCGCGCATCACACTGGACACATCGGCCAATAAATAAGACGATCCAGCCGCCTACTGACCATTTACCCGCCAAACTCCCAAAATAAGAATATTTCATGCCCAGCTCGTCATCCACGCCACTCAAGCGCGTCAGCATCCTTGCCACCGAAGGGGTCTTTGCCTCGACCCTGTTGCAAGCCAAAGACTTCTTCCACATGGCCAGCCTGCGCTATGGCAAACAACAAGGCCGTGGCCTGACGCCTTCGTTCGAGATTCATCTGGTCAGCCCCGACGACCTGGCGGTGCGCAGTTTCAGCGACGTGGTCATTCCGGTGGATGGTGGCCTGGATGACGCCGACATCATCATATTGCCAGCCTTCTGGGATGACTTTGACGCCCTCTCGGCCCGCCACCCACAGGTACTGGATTGGTTGCGCGCACGCCACGCCGCCGGTGCAGCCATTTGCGGCGAAGCCACCGGGGTGTTCTGGATGGCCGAAGCCGGACTACTCGACGGCAAAGAGGCAACCACCTACTGGCGATTTTTCCGCGAATTCAGCCAGCGCTTCCCACAGGTGCTACTGAACCAAGAAAAACACCTCACCGATGCCGATAATCTTTACTGCGCTGGCGGCACCACCTCGGCCTGCGACCTGTACATCTACCTGATCGAACGCTTTTGCGGCGCCGGCGTGGCGCAAGCGGTGGCCCGCGACATCTTGTACGAGGTGCAGCGCAGCTACAGCCCTGGACGCATAGGTTTTGGCGGCCAAAAGCTGCACCTGGACGTGTCCATCCTGCAGATCCAGCAATGGCTCGAAGAGCATTTTGCCGAGAAGTTTCGCTTCGAAGACGTCGCCCGCGCCCACAGCATGAGCATCCGCAATTTTATGCGGCGCTTTCAGACGGCCACCGGCGACAAACCGTTGCATTACCTGCAACGCCTGCGCATCGAAACCGCCAAGAGCCTGCTGTCGGCCACCCGTAAAAGCATCAAAACCATCAGCTATGACGTCGGTTACGACGACGCAAGTTTCTTCGCCCGACTGTTTCGCCAGCACGCCGGACTGTCACCCAATCAGTACCGCAAGCAATTTCAGCAACAGGGCGAGTGAACAACCGCCATCCCTAGGATGGGTTTTGCTCTGCGCCCCACGACCTATGATCGGTCAACCCTCTGGGTCCACCCAAAAACAACAATAGGTTTATGCCATGCGTAAGTTTCTCTTTGCCGTGCTCGGCCTGTGCAGCCTGAACGCTGTCGCCGACGAAAACTGGAAAGCCTTCCCGCAAGACCAAAGCGCCTACGACTACTCCGGCGACAAGCTGCGCAGCGCCTGGCCCCAGCTGACCCGCGGCTTTGGCGCCAACTACCCCTTCCCGGATGCCGACTGGGTGGTGAAAATGGCCACGCAGAACCCCAAGGCTCTGGAAATGACAGTCAAGGCCGGCACCGGCTTCACCGGCAAACCCGAAGAAGCCGAGCTTTATGCGGCCAAGCTGCAAGACGTCTGGCGTCTGATGTTTCGCGGCGACTTCGCCCAGGCCAAGGCTGACGGCCTCAAACTCGGTGTTGGCGGCCAAGTGCCGGCGATGTTTGCCCAGGTGATCTACGCACTGTTCCTGGCTCCCGACCAAGCCAGCAAACAACAGCTGCTGGAAGAAGTGATCAGCTACACCGACCAAGCCGGCGCGCTGGTTAACGCCGACCCGATGGCGATGTTCGGCCGCGTTTACGCCAAGGCCCGGCTGGGCGAGGAACTGCCGATTGCCGTGGTGCTCAAGCGCGGCTACACCAGCGAAATCCCTGAGGAACTCGACGCCCTGCTGAAAAAATCCCCTAACCAGCCTTACGCCCTGGCCCTCTACGGCGGCTATCAAGCCGGCGTGATTCGCAAGGTCGGCGCCTTTGTCGGCGGCATGACCTACGGGGTGGACTCCGACAAGATGGAGCAGTTCTTCGCCCGCTCGTTCAAGC
>MHZN01000289.1:0-3248 GCA_001830395.1 Pseudomonadales bacterium RIFCSPLOWO2_12_59_9
CGACCAACCCATAAGCGCCCTGCGCAAGCGCCACACTGCCCGGCCCAAATAGGCTCAGCAGCCAGGCGGCGCAATAAACAATCCCACTAGCCTTCATCACGCGCCTCAGTCAGCCGCGAGCGGGCGCTTGACCCAGACTGGCGAAAATTTGTCGGCCGAACCCGTGACGTACAGGCAGACCACCTCGCCACGCTCCAGCGCCAGCGGCTGCAGATCGCTGACTTTCTGCTCGCCAGCAAACAGCGCCAGACGCACCTTGACCGGATTGATTTCACGCTCATCACGGGCCTTGGCGGCAACCGGCTTGATCACCTCAGTCTTGCCATCGGCGGTTTTCAGAGTCAGCGGCGTGTCAGACAGATTCTGCAGGCGCAGCAGGGACTTTTGCTTGTTCTTGAATGCCGGCTCATCGACCAGGCTCAAGGCGCCCGTCGGTAAACGCACCAGGGTGTAATACTGGTCGGCCACAAGTTTCACCGGCAGACTTTGCCCGGCGGTACTGGCGCTGTAGCTGCCGGCCGGCAGAAACTTGAAATCGCTGCTGCCCTTGGCGGCAATGTCCTTAAAGTTCAGGCTGCCCAGGCTCAGGTCCAGGTTTTCACTGCCGGCGTTGTAACTGCGCACAAAGGCCGAGCCTTTCGGTGCTGAGGGGCCGTAGAGCGCCGCTTCATCGGCGAGCGCGGCGGTGCTGAGCAGGCTCAATAACAACCCGCACAGGGCGCTGACGCGTTTAGCAAACTGACTGATGAACATGGTGTTCTCCTTAACTTTCGGGCGCTTTAGGGCGCGTTAACAGGCTTGACTGCATTGAGGGCCAGCCCCTCGCTCAGCCCTTGCCCGGCTTTGAGCTGGGCGAGCCAGGTCGGGTCGAATTCGGACAGATCACTGGGCATATTCAGGTAGCGCTCTGGTACCTCCCAGATCAGCAAACGCAGCCCGGCCACTTCGTCCGCTGGGCGCTGCAGAAAGCGCAACATCGGCACCAGCGGGCCATGGCCATCTTCGGCATAGTTGATCAAGTCGCTACCCAAGGCCTGCTTCAGTGCCCCGGCGAAATTCCACTTGGGATTGGCGCTGTAGCTGGTGCCCACCAGGGCAATGGGCGTCTCTTGGCTGGCGAACAAATCACCTTGAGCCGCTTCATCGGCCGCAGTGCTGCGCAACTGCAGAGGCTCGACGGGAGGTTGCAGCCGGGTGAAATAGGGCTCTAGCGGCAAAAAACTGAGCAAGTCCCCCTTATGGGTCTGGCTGCTGCCGACGGAGGTGACAAAGTTAGCGTCGCCGTGCTGCCAGCGCCCGGTCTGGCTCAGATAGGCCGCCAGGTTGTCGGCCACCACCTGGGCACCAAAGGGGCTCCAGTGGGTATCGGTGCGCATAAACACTTGCTGCTCGGCCTTGGCCTGCTGCAGCGCGCTGAGCAGTTCGGGGCCGGCAATCTTGGCCTGTTGCATCCTGGCCAGCGCCTCGGGATAGAGCCGCAACTGCTCGGCTACTGGCAAGTTTTGGCCCAGGTGCTCGGGATACAAACGGGCCTTGGCCGGCAACAACGCCAGCACCAGGGTCACGCCGCGGCGCTGGAGTTCCGCTTGCACGGCCCCGATCAACGCCCAGTTATCCTGAAATTGCTCAGGCTTGCTGGCCGGCTTGAACTCCTCATCGGTGAACAACCAGTTGTCGCGCCCCACCACCACCCCAGGGCGGCCTTCAGCGAACAGGCTGTAATCCACGGCAGCCCAGAGATTGGTGCCGAACTCCTTGAGGGGGAAGGTTTTGTCGTAATGCTTTTCAAAGGCCTGGGCCAGCTTGCCATTGAGCAGCGGTGTTTCGCTGGCCGCGGAAAAGGTCCAGGCCGGCGACAGGGAAGCAACTGCCAAAGCCAGCATCGAGCCCAAAAAAGTCACGCTGTAAACAATGTTAGAAAGCCTGTTCATGCGCACTATTCCTCAGAACTGGAAATACAGAAAAGGTGAAAAACTTTGCGCCGAGAGCTTCAACAGCGAGGCAAAAAACAGCAGCAGTATCAGCGCCCGCGTGGCCAAAAGGCTGTACCCCGCACCGCTGCTGACGGCCACGGCAGTCCCGCTAGCCGCCACCTGTGGCAGCTCGGCCGCAGCCTTTGGCGCCTGCTGAGTTGGCGGTTGGTTGTAGAGCTGGCGTAAACCAAACCAAGCCATCACCAGATAGGCCAATAGCAGCGTGGCGACCTGCAAACTGGTCAGCTGGGCGCTGTTGAGTTCCGACAAATGCCAGTCGGCAAAACTGAACATGGCGACGTACAGACGCCAAGCCACATCGAGATTTTCCGCCCGGAAAATCACCCAGCCCAGCACCACCAACAGAAAGGTGAAGGCCCAGCGCAGAGGACGCAGTTGGCGCGGCGCGGCATCCACATTCAGGGCGCGCTCGATCGCCAGCCAGATGCCGTGCCAAGCGCCCCAAATCACATAGGTGATATTGGCCCCGTGCCAGAGGCCGCCGAGCAACATGGTCAGAAACAGATTGCGGTAGGTCTGGAAAGTGCTGCCACGATTGCCACCCAGGCTGATGTACAGATAGTCGCGCAACCAGGTGGACAGGCTGATGTGCCAGCGCCGCCAGAACTCGGTGATCGACTGGCTGATATAGGGTTGTTTGAAGTTCTCCATAAACCGAAAGCCCATCATCAGGCCCAAGCCAATGGCCATGTCGCTGTAGCCGGAGAAATCGAAATACAGCTGGGCGGTGTAGGCCAAGGCGCCCAACCAGGCATCACCGGTGCTCGGGTTAGCCAAGGCAAAACAGTGGTCGGCGATCGGCGCCAGGGAGTCGGCGATAAAGACCTTCTTGATAAAGCCCTGCATAAAACGCGTGCAGCCTTCGGCGAACTTGTCCAGCGTATGGGTGCGGTGGTTGAACTGCTCGGCCAGATCGCGAAAGCGCAGCACCGGACCTGCGATCAGGTGCGGAAAGATCGCCACGAAGGCGGCGAAATCAATCAGGTTATGGGTCGCCGGGGTATCGCCGCGGTACACATCGATGATGTAGCTGATTGATTCGAAGATATAAAACGAGATACCGATCGGCAGCAAAATATGAGTGACGATAAAGGGCTCGAAGCCGAAACCGCCGATCAGCGCATTAAAGCTATCCACGCCAAAATTGGCGTATTTGAAATAACCCAGTACGCCAAGATCCACCACTACTCCGAGGATCAGCCACTGCTGCGCCCTTTTGCTTCTGACCCCGGCGGCGCCGACCCGCAAGCCCAT
>MHZN01000289.1:3271-6257 GCA_001830395.1 Pseudomonadales bacterium RIFCSPLOWO2_12_59_9
GATCCAGTAGTTAAACAAGGTAACTGCCACAAACAGCGCCAGAAAATCGATCCGCCACCAGGCATAGAACACATAGCTGGCCACCAGCAACAATAGGTTGCGATAACGGTTACCACTTAGGTAATACAAGCCGAGAAATATCGGCAAGAATAAAAACAGAAACACATTTGACGAAAAAACCATGCCTTCAATCCCCAGTAATGGCCAAGTTGCTCATGATCCCTCAGAGCCTCACGCCAGGTTCGTCCGGCGCAACTACAGATAAATTAATTCGCCGCCGCGTGCAGTTCACTGCGGGCTTTATCAGCGCGCGGGCAAATTTTAGTGAGCACTTCTAACCCGGCCGGCAGTTCCTGCGGCAGTTCAACTTCCAGCGATAACAGCGTGCGTCCCGCCGGGGTAATGCCATCATTCAAACGAAAGACGAAGTGACCGTCCGCCTCCACTTCGCGGGAGCGGGTAATTCTCAAATTCTCTTTCGAGCCATTCATGTACCACAGGGTACTTTGCAGCTCTTTGATTTCAGGCTTATTGAACTGAATATCGGCAATATAATGATCATTAAGGATCGACTTAACTTCAGCATTGACCAGTATTTGATTGGTGCCTGGATGCAGCACGACTTTCTGACTGAGCGTCACCGCGCGATTATCGCAACCGTTCGCCAGGATCGGCAGCAACTGGCGATACAACACCGGCATGGCCAGGTCGTAATAACTTTGCACTTCCCAGATCAATATTTTCGGCGGATGGGTTTTAAAGTCCTGGCTGCTCAGGTATTGCACTATCGCCCCCGGCATACCGCCGCCACTGACCGAGCGGTTGTCCACGTCGACATTGGCGTACTGCTCAATGAAACCGTCGAAGTTAAACTGTGGCGAACCAAAGCTGGTACCGGCCAAGACCACGGCGGGCGCTTCAACCTCACCAAATAGATCGGCACTTTCCTCTTTGGGTTCGGTGCTGAAGCGCGGCAAATACTGACTGGCGTAGCGGTAACCACAGATCTTGTTGAGCGCCCCATTCAGGGTGCCCAACTTCATGCCCACGCCCTTGCTCTGGGTGACGAATTCCTTGCGGGGAATGCTCTTAAACACCTCGGACTTGCGCAACTCCTCGGCCACCAAACGGGCGGTAAACTCGGCGCCGTAGGCTGTCCAGTGGTGATCGCGCTTGAAGAACAAGGGCTTTTCCGCGCTGGCCGGTTGCGCCAGCAGCGGCGTCAGATCGGGCACCCGAATCCCCTGTTTGCGCAGGTTCTCGACCACCTCGAGGTAATTGCGTTTGGCCAGTTCAAAATCAAAACCCTGGCGCACCGCGGGCGTGAGCATCTGCACATTCGCCATGCCCCGTGTCGGGACATAGACCACCATCAACTCAACGCTTTTCTCCTTGAGTGCATCGCGTAACTGGCGCAGTTGCGCATAACCCTCGGGGCTGGTGCGCATCTGCGTCAGCAGTTCGGTTTTAGTGCGAAACAACCAACCGTCCTGGCCGGCGATCAGTTTATTAAATTCGCCCAGGCCACCCGCGTAAGTGCTCTCCAGCTGCGTCTCTGGACACAGTTCGCAGCACGGCTCGATTTTATACTGCGGCGCTTCTGCCGCAACCGTCAGTTGAATGCCGCTAAACGCAAGTAGCACCGCCAAGAACAACCAGTAACGGGCGCGGCTTATGCCTAAAGTCCCTTTCATCATCCGTTCCTTATTGCCCAGACTGGGTTAGCTGATCAACCGGCAGAATTTGCACCGCTTTCTGCTGGCGCACCAGCAGGTCAATGATCTGATTCTTATGACTGGATAAAGCGCCAAACATGCCAATGCCACTGGGTTGATTGGGCAGCAATATATCGAGCCGATAAAGTGTCACGCTGCGCGGCGCCACCACCGAAATATCACCGGTGCGATTAGCAATCAGTCGCCCGCCGACCACGGTCAGCGACATATCGGTCGAGAATGGATCTTGCTTTAAGTTACGTCCGATATTATTCAGGTCTTTGGTATGTCCATAGATACCCAGCAAACCATTGGCCACCGCCAAGTTTTCGTAGAGCCGGACATTCATGCTGTTGCGCACCCGGATACCGTGCCGCGCATTCTCAAAGGACTTATTGCCCCACAGCAGGTTATTGCCGCTTTCATACAGGGTGATGCCATCGGACTTATTGCGGTACAGCTCATTGCCGGCCAATACGTTATTGACACTTAAGCGATCCAGCACCAGCCCGGACAGATTATTCTCGAAGGAGCGATTATTGAAGATCCAACTGTCATTAACATCCCGCGAAATAATGATGCCGTGCTTCTTGTGGGTGCCATACACCGTATTCTCGGCAATGATCAAACGACGCGAGCGGTCATGCGGGTCAATGCCATAGATAATATTGTTTTTATAGATATTGCCCTTCAACACGACATCATCGGCCTCATAGCAATAGAAGCCATACCACATATCATCGAATACCGAGTTGATTAGCCAGCCCGTTGGATGACCACGGCCCATGGTCGGTGCAATACCGGGGCTGTATTGGGAGATCGAGACGCCATAGGACTTGGTCCCGCTATAACCCAGGCTCGCGACCTGACTATTGACGATATAGGTCTCGGTGCCCCCCCAGGCATTCAAAAACGGGCGAAACTCGCCCTTGGTTTTGAACCAGTCCTGCTGATTCTCGGTCTCGCGCCAGGCAGTCAAACGGGTGTCGGTGATAAACAACGTGCCGTCATTGATCAGGAAGGCACCGCGCTCGCTGGACAGGCGAAAATCCTTGGTTTGCTGGCCGATATGCAGGGTCGCGCCCTGGCTGACCACTATCGGCAAACGTGCCAGGTAGATGCCCGGGGCGGTCTCACGAAAGTACTGCGGCGGCAGGCTGCGCGCCAGATCGGCCGGGGTGACATAACCGCCCTCGATGAAAATCGCCTGGGGCACCTCCCCTTGGCGCTTGACCCACTCGCGCAGTCGCTCATCGCCGCCGGTGAACTCG
>MHZN01000290.1:0-5383 GCA_001830395.1 Pseudomonadales bacterium RIFCSPLOWO2_12_59_9
TCTGGCCCGCGTTCCTGAGCTGTTGACGCAGGTGCGTGGTGGCTTGGCGATGATTCCGCTGGCGCGGGCAGCTGACCTGTTGCGTGCCTGCAATCTTTATATTCAAGAACAGTTGCTGGTGCGCAAAGCGGTGCCCAACTGGCAAGACCTCGACACCCTGGCCGATGCCATTACCAGTGTCGAGTACTACCTGGAGCGTCTGTCGGAAGATCATGCCGCCCAGGGTGATCTGATCCTCGACGTCGCCGAAGAAAGCCTTGAGGCGCTGGGCTATCCGCTCAGAGAAAAACCCTCAATCCTCGATTGGCCCGCCGAGCGCACTGCCCCCGCGCCGTTGGATGATCCGCTGCATGAGATCGAAGTGCTGGCCGATGAGCCAGTGGAAGAGCTGCCAGAGGCCGAGGCGCCGGAAACTTTCAGCGTCGAGTCAGAAAGTACCGATCTGAGTTTTGAGCTACTTCCTGAGTTTCTCGAACCTGTAAGTGACGATGCTGAGTTGTTGCTTGATGAGCCGCAGCTATTGGACCTCGAAGTCGCCGAGCAAGAGACTGAAACCATTGAGTTCAGCTTGCCGGACACCTTGCCCGAGCAGAACGATTGGCTAGCGTCGGCCGCCATTGAATTGCCAGTGCTGGATGACCTCGTCGAGCCGCAAGAGTTGCAGCCATTGCCGGTTGCGGATAACAGTTTTGATCTCGACGAATTAAGCCTCGATGACAGTCCCGCACACTGGAATGCCGCGGAGCTTGCCGAGTTGGATTTGCCCGAAGTGGATTTGCCCAGCGCCCCGCCAGAGCCTGAGCTGAGTGCGCCGCTCGCGCCCAAAGCCATGTCGATGGCCGATGTGATGGCCGCGCCCGTACAGGCGACCAATCCACCGGCGCAGGATGTGCCGCCAAGCTTGTTACCACCGCCGGCAGATGAAGAGCCGGTGGATGACGAGCTGCTGGAGGTTTTCGTTGAAGAAGCCGGCGAAGTGCTGGAAACCATTGCCGAGTATTTACCGCAATGGCGGGCCGACAACCAAAACAAAGAAGCGCTGAGTGAAGTTCGTCGCGCCTTCCACACCCTCAAAGGCAGTGGTCGGATGGTGCGCGCCCTGGTGATTGGCGAGCTGGCCTGGTCGATTGAAAACCTGCTCAATCGGGTGCTTGAGCGCAGCGTGCAACCTGGCGAGGCCGTACAGCAGGTGATCGCTGATGTGGTTGAGTTGCTGCCCGAGCTGGTCGATGAATATGCAGCCAAGGCGCAACGTCAGCGCGATGATGTCGATCTGCTGGCAGCCACTGCCCATGCCATCGCCAAAGGCCAGCTGCCGGCCAGTGCGTCAGATGACGCCGCCGCTGAATTACTCAGCGCGGCAAGCGAGGAGTTGCAACTCACTGCGCCAGTCATTGCCGTTGCTGACGAGGGATTGGACGAGCAACTGCTCGAGATCTTTCGCAATGAAGCCGAAACCCACCTCGATACCCTGGTGGCGTTTCTAGCCGACTGCGCGCAGCTGTTGCCGCAGCCGGTCACCGACGATTTACAGCGGGCGCTGCACACGCTTAAAGGCAGTGCCTATATGGCCGGCATTCTGCCGATCGCAGAAATTGCCGCACCCTTGGAAAAACTGGTTAAAGAGTGCAAGTCCCATCTGATTCCAATGGATTTGGCCGAGGCTGAGTTGCTCAGCAGCGCCGAACAGTTGTTCCGCCTGGGGCTTGAGCAGCTTGAAAGTCGGCCTTTGGCGCCGATTGCAGGTGCCCAGGAGTTTGTCGCGCGGGTCCAGGCGCTGCATCAAGAGCGTTTGGCTACGGCAGAAAACTTGCGGCAAGGCGAGTCGGGGGAAAGCCGCGATCCGCAGCTGATCAATATCTTCCTTGCGGAAGGCATGGACATCCTGCTGGATGCCGAAGACTTGTTGCGCCGCTGGCGTGAACACCCCTCCGAGCAACAAGAACTCGGCGCTCTGCTCAATGAGCTAAACACCCTTGAGCGTGGCGCGCAGATGGCCGAGCTGGGGCAAATTGAACAGATTTGCCAGGCTCTGGTAGAGGTTTACGGCGCCGCGCAAGAGGGTCGTTTGGCCGTCAGCGAGCAGTTCTTCGATGGTGCAGAAAATGCCCACGAAGCCCTGGTGCATATGATGGATCAGGTGGCCGCAGGCCTGCAGGTGAGCGTGCAGCCCGAGCCGCTCGCCGCGCTCAAACTGTTGCTGACGCAAACCTTAGAGCCCGAGACCCTGGCATTGCTCGAGTCGCCTGAGCTGCTCGAAGTGGTTGAACTAGACGCCGAGCAGGCGCCAATCGAACTGCCGGAGCTGCTGTCGCAAGCGACAGAGGAAGCCTTGGCCGATGCTGAGCTGAGTTTTGCGCCTGAGTTTGATATCGCCGAATTTGAGTCGCTGATTGATGCTGAAGTCGCTGAGCCAGTGATCGAAAGTCCTGCGCCTTTAGACGCTGCACCCGCGACGATGCCGGTGTCCGCGGAAGCTTTTCTGGACGAGGAAATGGTCGCCATTTTCCTCGAAGAAGCGGTAGACCTGCTGGAAAGCGCCAGCCAGTCGCTTGACCGCTGGTTGCTCGAACCAGAGAACCAGCGCGCCTTGTCGTCGCTGCTACGTGACCTGCACACCCTCAAAGGTGGCGCGCGCATGGCCGAGATCCGGCCCATCGGCGATTTGGCCCATGAACTGGAGTCCCTGTATGAGGGCTTGGTTGATCGGCGTTACAGCTTCTCGCCAGCGTTAACCGGCTTGTTGCAACAAAGCCATGACCGTCTGGCGGTGTTGCTTGAGGAGTTGCAGGCGCAACGGCCGATGGTCGAGCCGCTCGAACTTATCGAAGCGATCCGCTATTTTCGGCAAACCGGCAGCACCCAAGGCTTGCCAACGCTGGCGGCCGCGCAACCATCTGCAGCCGAAGCCGAAGCCGAAGCCGAAGCCGAAGCCGAAGCCGAAGCCGAAGCCGAAGCCGAGCTGCAGCCTGCTGTGTCGCTGGATGATGAGTCCATCGAACTGATGGATCTAGACACTCCAGAGTTCATGGCGCTTGCCGATGAGTCCGAGGTTGAAGACGACTTGTCGTTCGAATTGCCGGCCGTTGACCTTGAGGCAGTTGCCGAGGCCACTGAAATTGAAGGCTCAAGCCTAGGTTTTGCAGTGGATGAGTTCGAAGACCCTGAGCTGCTGATTGCTGAAGCAGAGGCAGACACAGACAGCGAGCCACTGCTCATTGACGAGCAAACTGCGCTTGAGTCCTTCCTCGAGCCGGTTGCCGATGAGGTATTGGTCGCAGAGTTCGACGAGCTGGCCGCGGACCAAGCTGCAGCGCCAGCGCTGACCGATGAAACGCCACAGCTGCTCGAAGTCGCCGCGCCTGAGCTTGCCGACGAAGTCGAAGTGGAACTCACCGCAGTCGCCGCCCAGGCAGTGGTTGAGGATGAGCGCGATCCGGAGTTGGTCGAAATATTCCTCGAGGAAGGTTTCGACATCGTCGACAGCTCGTCGGCGTCCTTGCAGCGCTGGATGGACGACGTTAATAACAGCCTTGAGTTGGAAGCCCTGCAGCGCGATTTACACACCCTTAAGGGTGGGGCGCGGATGGCTGAAATTCGTGAGATCGGTGATCTTGCCCATGAGCTGGAATTTCTTTATGAAGGCCTGGGCGATGGCCGCCTGCGCGCCAGCCCTGAGCTGTTTACGCTGCTGCAGGACTGTCATGACCGGCTCGCGCAGATGCTTGAGGCGGTGCGTGATAAGCAAGCGGTGCCATCCGGCACTGACTTGATTGAAACCATTCAGCATTTCCGCGCCAATCCCGAGCAGCACCTGAGCATGCCGGCCAGCGTGCATCTAAAAGCGGTGGTTGAAGAGCACGACGACAGTCCGGAAGCTGACATTCTCGATATCTTTCTGGAAGAAGCCGACGACCTGCTGGAAGGTCTGGAAAGCGCCGCCGGACGCCTGGAAAGCTCCGCTGACGATGCCGCCCCGATTGACGACATGCTGCGGATTTTGCACACCCTCAAAGGTGGTGCGCGCCTGGCTGGGCAGAAGCGTCTCGGCGATTTGAGTCACGATCTCGAACAACACTTGAGCGAGGCGCAGCAGCAAGGTGCGCCTTGGCCAGAAAGTTTGTTTGTCGATGTGCAGTCGGGTTTCGAGGGCTTGCAGGTCGAAATCGAGCTGTTGCGCCAGCAACTCTATAGCAGCAGTGAGGCGGTGCCTGTTACGCCAGCGGCTGCAGCGAGTCTCGAAGAGATCGCGGCTCCAGCCAGCGTCTCGGTGCCGCGTGCCGAACTCAGCCTGCCGATCATCGCCGCCAGCGCCATGCCGGCCAAAGTCGAAGTGGCCAAGGTGTTGCCCTTTGTGCGGCGCGCCCAAGAAGCTGCGTTGGAAGCTGCATCCCGGCGGGCTCCGCAGGAGTTGGTCAAGGTGCCGGCCGATCTGCTCGAAGGCCTGGTCAACTTGGCGGGGGAGACCTCGATCTTCCGCGGCCGGGTTGAGCAACAGGTCAGCGATGTCAGTTTCACCCTCGGTGAAATGGAAGCCACCATCGATCGGGTGCGCGACCAGTTGCGCCGTCTTGATACCGAAACCCAGGCGCAGATTCTCAGCCGTTATCAGGAAGAAGCCGAGCGGGTCGGTTATGAAGATTTTGACCCGCTGGAAATGGACCGCCACTCGCAGTTGCAGCAACTGTCGCGGGCGCTGTTCGAGTCGGCCTCCGACTTGCTCGACCTGAAAGAAACCCTGGCTGCGCGTAACCGCGATGCGGAAACCCTGTTGCTGCAACAGGCGCGGGTCAACACCGAATTGCAGGAAGGCCTGATGCGCACCCGCATGGTGCCTTTCGATCGGTTGGTGCCACGGCTGCGGCGGATCGTGCGCCAAGTGGCCGGTGAGTTGAACAAACAAGTCGATTTCGTCGTTGGTAACGCCGACGGTGAAATGGACCGGGCCGTGCTGGAGCGCATCGTCGCGCCGCTGGAACATATGCTGCGCAACGCCGTCGACCACGGCATTGAGCCGGCAGAGGTCCGCCGCGCCGCGGGTAAATCCGAGGTCGGCAATATTCGCCTGACCCTCGGCCGTGAGGGCGGCGACATTCTGCTGACCCTGGCCGATGACGGCGGCGGTATTCGCCTCGAGGCGGTGCGCCGTAAAGCCATTGAGCGCGGCATGCTGGATGCCGACTCCGACCTGACCGATCACGAAATTCTGCAGTTTATTCTCGAAGCCGGCTTCAGCACGGCGGAGAAGGTCACGCAGATTTCCGGGCGTGGCGTCGGCATGGACGTGGTCCACTCGGAAGTTAAACAACTCGGCGGCTCGATGAGCATCGAGTCGACCCCGGGCGAGGGCACCCGTTTCCTGATTCGCCTGCCGTTTACCGTG
>MHZN01000290.1:5405-5642 GCA_001830395.1 Pseudomonadales bacterium RIFCSPLOWO2_12_59_9
TGTTGTCCGGTGAAGACCTGTACGCCATCCCGCTGAACACCATTGAAGGTATCGTGCGGGTCTCGCCCTATGAGCTGGAAGCCTACTACGGGCCCGATGCGCCGCGCTTTGAGTACGCCGGTCAGACCTATGAGTTGAAGTACCTCGGCGACCTGCTCAATAACGGTCAGCAGCCCAAGTTGATCGGCCAGAGCCTGCCGTTACCGGTGATTCTGGTGCGCTCCAAGGAGCACGCCG
>MHZN01000290.1:5676-9182 GCA_001830395.1 Pseudomonadales bacterium RIFCSPLOWO2_12_59_9
CGAGATCGTGGTGAAGAGCCTCGGTCCGCAGTTCGCCGGTGTGCATGGCGTGTCGGGCGCGACCATTCTCGGCGATGGCCGGGTGGTGATCATTCTCGACCTGCTGGCGACCATTCGGGTCTTGCATGCCCATCTGTTGTCGCAACTGCAGCCACGTTTGGCCGGAGTTTCCACGGCAATCCCTGAGGTTGAAGCGGATCGGCCGGTGTTGGTGATGGTGGTCGATGACTCGGTCACGGTGCGTAAAGTGACCAGTCGCCTGCTTGAACGGAATGGCATGAACGTGATGACCGCCAAAGACGGCGTCGATGCCATCGCGCAGTTGCAGGAGCGCAAACCGGACATCATGTTGCTGGACATCGAAATGCCGCGCATGGACGGTTTCGAAGTGGCCACCCTGGTGCGTCACGATGAACGTCTTAAAGACCTGCCGATTATCATGATTACCTCGCGTACCGGTAGCAAACACCGGGATCGAGCCATGTCGATTGGCGTCAACGAGTACTTGGGTAAGCCGTATCAGGAATCCTTGTTGCTCGAAACGATTCAGCAGTTGGTTACCAAGCATGACTGAGCGAACTGCTGCCCGCATCGCGGTATTGGCCGATACCTCATTGCAGCGCCATGTGCTGCAACAAGCCTTGGTGGCTAACGGTTATACCGTGGTGTTGAACACCGATCCGGCGCGCCTCGACGAGGCGGCGCTGGCCGAGTGTGAGACCGATCTGTGGTTGGTCGATTTAGCCCAGACCGAAGACTCACCGCTGGTCGATCACTTGCTTGAGCGCGCCAGCGCGCCGGTGTTGTTTGGCGAAGGCCATGCACCGGAGCGCCACTCGGAAAACTACCCGCGCTGGGAGCGGCGGTTGTTTGGCAAGCTTAAAAAATTGGTCGGCGATCCGTCCCAAGGGGTTGGTCGTAGCCTTGAGACGCTGATGCTCGATACCCAGCGGCCCGCCCGCCTGGAACTGCCGCAGGCACTGGCCAATACCCCCTTGATTGCCGGAGCACCCGCCAAGCAGGTGTGGCTGCTGGCGGCCTCTATGGGTGGCCCGGTGGCAGTTAAAGAGTTTCTCGATGCGTTACCCGGTGGCTTGCCGGTGGGCTTTGTTTACGCCCAGCATATCGACGCCAGTTTTGAGACTAAGTTACCGCAAGCGGTCGGCCGTCACAGTCAATGGCAGGTCAATCTGGCCCGCCACGGCGATTTCGTGCGGTGTGGCGAAGTGGTGGTGGCGCCGATTAATTTCGAGCTGGGCTTTGCCGACGATGGGGCGATGCAGATTGCCGATCGCGGTTGGCCGGAACCCTATAGCCCCTCGATTGACCAGATGATGCTGAATTTGGCCCAGCATTTCGGCCTGCAATGCGGTGTCATTGCCTTCAGTGGCATGGGCAGCGATGGCAGTGCGGCGGCCGCTTACGTGCGTCGTCAGGGCAGCGAAATCTGGACCCAGCGGGCGGACAGTTGCGCCTGTTCGAGCATGCCCGACAGCTTGCGCGAAGGCGGCTACAGCGCGCTCTCGGGCTCGCCCCGTGAGCTGGCCGAGGCGCTGGTTAACCGCTTGGTTGGTCAGTGCAGCTAAATACCCGAATCAGGAAGGTCCCATGAGTCAAGCCGTCGCCAGCCCCACCCCAGCCACTCCCATCGCGGCCAACAGCACCCTGACCGGGTTGATGGTGCCGTTGACGGACCGCACCCTGTTGCTGCCCAACGTCGCGGTGGCCGAATTACTGCCTTACCGTGCTCCAACATCCACCCCAGGCATGCCGGCGTGGATGTTGGGACAGATCGCCTGGCGTGACCTGCGTTTGCCGTTGTTGTCCTTTGAGGCCGCCTCCGATGGGCAGTCGGCCATTGGCCCCAATACCCGCGTCGCGGTGATCAATGCCTTGGGTGGTCGCCCGCAGGTTAAGTTCTTGGCGCTGCTGGTGCAGGGCATTCCACGTTCGATCAAACTGGAAAGCAACCTGGCCCGCGCCAATGTGCACCTGGCACCGCTGGAGTTGGATGCAGTCAGCATCGGCGATGGCGTGTTAAAGATTCCCGATCTGATTGGGCTTGAACAACTGCTGGCCGATGCTGGGCTGATTTAACCGCCACTTTACTCTCGCCGCTGTGCCGCGGTTAGATTCTGGCACGTGCACCTGAGGTTCTGCCCGCCGGTGCTCAGCCGCAAAGCGGCGGGCGAGTCAGCGTTGTTCAGGACAAGCGGAAATGGGCGACCTCTGCGCGCATCGCGGTCGCCAGCTGCGTCAGGGTCTGCGCGGCCTCGGCCGCCTCGGTCGCCGCCGCACTGTTGGCTTCGGACATCTGCGCCACTTGCTCGACGCGAGCGGCAATCTCGTTGCTGGCACTGCTTTGCTCTTTTAAGGTGGTATCAATCACCAGCAAGGCGTCTTCGACCAGTCGGGTGCTGGCGGTAATCCGGTCTACCGCTTCGCGGGCCTGTTCGGTCGACACTTCCACGCCGCCCACCTGATCCACCGCCTGCGCCATCCCGGCCACCGCTTCGGCGGTACGGGTTTGGATGTGTTCGATCATCTGGGCAATTTCCTGGGTCGCTCCGCTGGTACGCTCCGCCAGTTTGCGCACCTCATCCGCCACCACGGCAAAGCCACGGCCTTGTTCGCCCGCCCGCGCCGCCTCAATGGCGGCGTTCAGGGCGAGCAGATTGGTTTGATCGGCGACGCCGCGAATTACCTCGACTATCCCGCTGATACGCTGTGAGTGCTCACCCAGTTCGCTGATCATTTTGGCCGTGAGCCTGATGCTGGCAGCGATAGTACGAATCTCGCCAGCCGCTTTTTGAATCGCCTCGACGCCCTCTTGCGACAGCTGCTTGGCGTTGACCGAGGCCCGGCCGGCCTCGCCGGTGTTGTTGCTGACATGGCCGATGCTGACGGTCAGCTCTTCCACTGCCGCGGCCATGGCTGCCGAGCTGTCGCTTTGTCGGCTGGAGGCCTGGGATACCTGGTTTGAGCTGCCGGCCAAGGCTTCGGCGGCGTTGGCCAGGTCGTCGGCATGCTGGCGGGTGATGCTGATGGTCTTGTGCAGGGCTTGTTGCATCTGCGCCAGGGCGCTGAGCATTTGCCCGGTTTCGCCCCGGCCACCGCCTGCGATGGGCGCCGCCAGATTCGCCTGGGCCACCGCTTGGGCGGCGGCCAGGGCTTGGGCCACGGGCCGTAAGATACTGGCGGCGACTCGCCAGCCGATGGCCAGGGCCAGACCGGCGATCAGGCTGATGCCTGCCACCAGCCCGTTGCGTGCGCTGCGCTGTTTGGCAATCCGGGCGGCGATATGCTCATCGAGTTGCTGCATGGCCGCGTTGACTAGCTGGTACTGGACGTCGATGGCTTGGGTGAAGAAGGCGATGTATTCCGGCGCCGGGTAAGCGAGGCTGTCCAGCGCGGCAACCTTGCTGCGCGCCAGTTCGGTGGCGTCACGGGCGCTCTGGCCGGCGTCGCTGACGAACGCCGTTAGTTTTTCCTGCAGGCTGCGATCG
>MHZN01000291.1:0-8039 GCA_001830395.1 Pseudomonadales bacterium RIFCSPLOWO2_12_59_9
CGATATCGGCTGGTGGGCCGCCGCCCAGTTGCCGCAACGGCCGGCCGGGGTGAATCCGAATTTCATTCTCGATGGCGCCAGCGACCAGGCCGACAAACCTGGCTTCATCCCGTTCAGCGCCAACCCCCAGGAAGAAAACCCGGCGCGCGGTTATATCGTTTCCGCCAACCATCAGCCGCTGCCGGCCAGCGGCATCGAGATTCCTGGCTACTACAACCTGCCCGACCGCGCCCAACGGCTCGATCAGCGCCTGTCCGACAACAGCGTGAAGTGGAACCTAGAAAACAGCCAGGCTCTGCAACTGGACACCGGCAGCGGCTATAGCCAACGCCTGCTGCAACCGCTGCTGCCGGTCTTGCAGGCCGCCGCCAGCGCCGAGGAGCAACCGCTGGTGCAACTGTTGGCCGACTGGAACGGCGAGCACAGGCTCGACGGCATAGCCCCAACGCTGTTCAACCAATTGCTCTACCAGCTGACCGACGCCACCATGCGCGATGAGCTGGGCGACAGCTTCTTCGACAACCTGCTGTCGACCCGCGTGCTCGATGTGGCCCTGCCGCGCCTGGCCGCCGATGCCGACTCACCGTGGTGGGACAACCGCAGCACCCCGGCCAAGGAAGACCGCGCCAGCACCGTCAAAGTCGCCTGGCAAGCCAGCCTCGCCCACCTGCGCAGCACTCAGGGCGCCAACCCCGCCGACTGGCAATGGGGCACAGCCCATACCCTGACCCACGAGCATCCGCTGGGTAAACAAAAGCCACTGGATAAACTGTTCAACGTCGGCCCGTTCGCCGCCCCCGGCGGTCACGAAACCCCCAACAACCTGTCGCACAAGGTCGGCCCGGCACCCTGGTCGGTGGTCTACGGCCCCTCGACCCGCCGTCTGGTCGACTTTGCCGATCCCATCCATGCCCTGGGCATCAACCCGGTTGGGCAAAGCGGTGTGCTGTTCGACCAACACTACAGCGACCAAGCCCAGGCCTACATCAACGGCCAGTATGTGCCGCAGCACTTCAGCGAAGCCGAGGTAGCGGCCAATACCCAAAGCACCCTGCAACTGCTGCCGGCCAAATAGGCCAAACCCCGCGCAATAAAAAACCTCGCCGCGGCGAGGTTTTTTATTGGCTAGGTCCCAGTTACCTGTTGCAGACCTGGTTTTGCAGGCGGGGCTTTAGTCCACCGCACGGGATAAGGGCCTTGGTGGGCTAAAGCCCACCCTACTTAACCGTCAACACAGTCGCGCGGCCTTACTCCTGCTCCTCGTCTTCACGAATCAGCACGCACTTGCGGCCGCTGTCGTCTTCAAAATAGTCGTACAGATAGAACATCTGCACCCGGCCATCGCTTTGCATGCAGGCCAGGTAATCACCGGACTCAGCGGTGAAGTATTGATTGGAGGCCGGCAAGGCTTCGCACTCGATATAGGCGCTGACGAAGCACTCGGGATCATCCTCACCGAAGAACTCGGCGCGCTCGGCCTCATCCCATTCGGCGGGCACTTGAAACGGACCGAGGAACAGCACCTTGGCATCGCCGAGGTCTTCTTCTTCGGCGTCGGCATCAAACTCGTCCGGGCGGTAGAAGGTGCAGTCCTGCGCATCGGTGTGCTGCAAAATCGCCAGGCGCGATACCAGACGCGCCATCGGATCGAGTTCGCCGGCTTCGCAAATTTGTACCCATACCGGGTCGGTGCTCTGTTCTTGCTGATGGGCTTGCATGGGATTCTCCGCAATAAAACTGGCTGCTGATTGCATTAATAAAGTTGGCTTGTGTCGTCATGATACAGCGCAAAAACCGTAGGCCGGACTCAGGAGCGTAGCGAACAGTCCGGCAGTCTGTCCGGGCACAAAAAAGGGCCACCACGGTGACCCTTTTTTGTTCTAGCTCACGGACCGATTAGGCCGCAGCGTGTTTTTGCGACGGGTCACGACGGCTGTCGGGGCCGTTCATCAAGGCCACCCCGGCGGTTTCGTCCATGGCTTGCTGGATGGCCCGCTTGCGCCGCTCTTCGGCCTTGGCCGAGAAGAACCAGGCGAAGAAGGTAAACAGCGACACCGACAGCAGGATCAAGCTGGCCACCGCGTTGATCTCGGGTTTAACCCCCAGCCGCACGGCAGAGAACACTTCCATCGGCAAGGTGGTCGAACCTGGCCCGGAGACGAAGCTGGCCAGTACCAGGTCATCCAGCGACAGGGCAAAGGACATCATGCCGCCGGCCGCCAGTGACGGCGCGATCATCGGGATGGTGATCAGCATAAACACCTTCCAGGGTTTGGCGCCCAGGTCCATGGCCGCCTCCTCGATGGAGATGTCCAGCTCGCGCAGACGCGCCGACACCACCACCGCCACATAGGACGAGCAGAAGCTGGTGTGAGCGATCCAGATGGTCAGGATGCCGCGCTCGGCCGGCCAGCCGATCATCTGCGCCATGGCGACAAACAACAGCAGCAACGACAGACCGGTAATCACCTCAGGCATCACCAGCGGTGCGGTAACCATGCCGGCAAACAGCGTGCGCCCTTTGAAACGCGGAATCCGCGTCAGCACAAAGGCCGCCAGGGTACCGAGGATCACCGAGGACACTGCGGTATACACCGCAATCTCCATCGAACGCATCACTGAGCCCATCAGCTGGCTGTTATCCAGCAGGCCGAAATACCACTTCAGTGACCAGCCGCCCCACACCGTGACCAGCTTGGAGGCGTTGAACGAGTAGATCACCAGAATCAGCATCGGCAGGTAGATAAACAACAGGCCGGCGACCAGCATGAAATTTGAGAATCTAAAGCGCTTCATGCTTTGGCCTCCAGCTCTTTAGCTTCGTTACGGTTGAATAGAATAATTGGCACCATCAGGATCGCCAGCATCACCACCGCCAGTGCCGAAGCGACCGGCCAATCGCGGTTATTGAAGAACTCTTGCCAGAGCACTTTACCGATCATCAGGGTCTCAGGACCGCCGAGCATTTCCGGAATCACGAACTCACCCACTACCGGAATAAACACCAGCATGGAGCCGGCAATGATGCCGTTTTTCGACAGCGGCACGGTGATCTTCCAGAAGCTGGTGAGGCTGCGCGCACCCAGATCGGAGGCGGCCTCCAGCAGGCTCAGGTCATGCTTGACCAGGTTGGCGTAGAGCGGCAGGACCATAAACGGCAGGTACGAATAGACGATGCCGATATACACCGCCAAATTGGTATTGAGGATGATCAAGGGCTCGTCGATCAGGCCGATGCCCATCAAGGCGCCGTTGAGCAGGCCGTTGTTGCTGAGGATGCCCATCCAGGCATAGACGCGGATCAGGATCGCCGTCCAGGTCGGCATCATGATCAGCAGCACGTACACCGTTTGCATTTCCTTCGGCGCCCGAGCGATGGCGTAGGCCATCGGGTAGCCAATCAGCAGGCATAGCAGCGTGCTGATGGCGGCCATTTTCAGCGAGCCGAAGTACGCCGAAACGTAGAGCTCATCGCTGGCCAGCATCAGGTAGTTGCCCAGGTTCAGCAGGATCTGAAACTGCTGCTCAACGTAACTGTAGATCTCGGTATAGGGCGGAATAGCCACATCGGCTTCGGCAAAGCTGATCTTCAGCACGATGGCGAAGGGCAGAATAAAGAACATAAACAGCCAGACAAAAGGCACCCCGATAACCAGGTGCCGGCCTTTGGGCATGAGGAGTCGCTGCTTAGATCGTTTCATGAGCGCAGTACCACGCCGCTGTCGTCTTCCCAGCAGACGAACACTTCATCGCCCCAGGTTGGACGGGTGCCGCGTCGTTCGGCGTTGGCTACAAAGGACTGCACTATCATGCCGCTCGGCAACTCGACATAAAACACCGAGTGGCCGCCCAGATAGGCGATGTCATGCACCTTGCCGCGCGACCAGTTGTGTTCGCCGGTGGGTTGTTCGGTGGTGACTATGAGTTTTTCTGGGCGCAGGGCGTAGCTGATGCTCTTGTCTTCCACTGAGGTGGTAACACCGTGACCGACATAGATATTGTTTTCCAGTGATGGGCAATCGATGACGGCAAAACCTTCCTGGTCATCCACCACCACGCCTTCAAACAGGTTAACGCTGCCGATAAACTCGCAGACCAGCTTGCTGGTTGGGGTTTCGTAGATGTCCACCGGGCTGCCGATTTGCGCGATCCAGCCCAGGTGCATGATGGCGATGCGCTCGGCCATGGTCATGGCCTCTTCCTGATCGTGCGTCACCATCACGCAGGTCACGCCAACGCGCTCGATGATCTCCACCAGCTCCAGCTGCATTTGCGAACGCAGTTTTTTGTCCAAGGCGCCCATCGGCTCGTCGAGCAACAGCAATTTCGGGCTCTTGGCCAGGGAGCGGGCCAAGGCCACACGCTGACGCTGACCACCGGACAACTGGTGCGGCTTGCGTCTGGCGAACTCGCTCATCCGCACCAGTTTGAGCATCTCGGCGACGCGGGCGTCGATCTGCTCCTTGGGCATTTTGTCCTGCTGCAGACCGAAGGCGATGTTCTGCGCCACGGTCATGTGCGGGAACAAGGCATAGGACTGGAACATCATGTTGATCGGCCGCTCGTAGGGCGGCATATCGGTAATGTCTTCACCGTCGAGGAAGATCCGCCCGGAGGTCGGTCGCTCGAAGCCCGCGAGCATCCGCAGCAAGGTTGATTTACCTGAACCAGAGCCGCCGAGCAGGGCGAAAATTTCACCCTTATGAATGGTCAGCGACACATCGTCTACCGCCAAGGCCTCGTCAAACTTCTTGCTCACCCGGTCGATTTTTACCAGCACCTCTTTCTGCGGTTTCTGGTTGCCACTAAGGGCTTTCTTATGCACACCGGCGGTTATTGCCATTTACCACGACTCCCAACACATTGAAGCCCGCTCACTTTAAGCGGGCTTATTTTTATTCACTTACCGGTTTTAATTTTGGTCCAGCTGCGCGTCATCGAGCGCTGCACCTTGACCGGCAATTCTTCAGAAACATACAACTTGGCCATCACCTCGACGGAGGGATAAACCGAAGGATTGGTCAGCACCGCCTGGTCCATAAAAGGCCCGGCCTTGAGGTTTGGATTGGCATAGCCAACGTAATCACTCACCGTGGCAATCACTTCGGGCTGCATCAGGTAATTGATAAAGGCATGGGCTTCTTTGACGTTACCGGCATCGGCTGGGATGGCCAGCATGTCGAACCAAAGGTTGGCGCCTTCCTTGGGAATCACGTAATTAATATTGATGCCCTTGCCAGCTTCCTCGGCCCGGGTCTTGGCCTGGAAGGCATCCCCGGAGTAAGCGAAGGCCACGCAGATATCACCATTGGCCAGATCCGAGATGTACTTGGACGAATGGAAGTAGGTAACAAAAGGTCGCACCGCGAGGAATTTAGCCTCGGCCTTTTGGTAGTCTTCCGGGCTCTTGCTATTGGCCTCCAGGCCCATGTAGTTGAGCATCGCCGGAAACATTTCATCCGGCGAATCCATAAAGGCCACGCCACAGGCGGTGAGCTTCTTGAGGTTTTCGGGCTCAAACAAGGTGGCCCAGGAGTCAATGTGATCGACGCCGAGGGCAGCCTTGACCTTGTCGACGTTGTAGGCGATGCCATTGGTGCCCCACAGATAAGGCACTGAGTACTGGTTGCCAGCATCGTTCACGTCCAGCTGCTTGAGCAGCGCCGGATCGATATTCACCAGGTTAGGGAGCTGCGCCTTGTCGAGCTTTTGAAAAGCGCCGGCTTTGATCTGTTTGCCGAGAAAATGGTTAGTCGGCACCACCACGTCATAGCCGGAGCGGCCGGCTAACAGCTTGCCTTCGAGGGTTTCGTTGGAGTCGAACACGTCATAACCGGCTTTGATCCCGGTGGCCTTTTGAAAATCCGCCAGAGTGGTTTCGCCGATGTAGTCGGTCCAGTTGTACACATGCACCACAGGCTCGGCCTGGGCATTAGCCAGCAAACCAAAGGTGGCCGCGGCGATCAGGGTAGTACGCACAGAACAATGCACAGGAAGTCCTCTTATTATTGATGGTACGGCGGGTAAATACCGCACGGGACTGAGCCTTTGTTGAATGGGTTAGTGGCACAGGGCCTAAGCCATTCGACAATTGCTCGGACGAGCACTTGCGACGACCGCAGTCGCCGCAAGTGGGTTTGGGCTTATTTGCCCGCTTTGACTTTGGTCCAGATGCGCGTCATCGAACGCTGTACCTTGGCTGGCAGATCGGCGAAGGCATACAGCTTGGACATGGTTTCCGGCGTTGGGTAGATACCCGGATCGTTACGAATGGCTTCATCCACCAGAGGCGTTGCCGCGGCATTACCGTTAGGGAACTGCACCTCGTTGGTGATCTCGGCCATGATTTCTGGCTTGAGCAGGAAGTTCATAAAGGCATAGGCCGACTCGACGTTGGCAGCATCCGCCGGCATGGCGACCATGTCGAAGAAGGTACCGGCGCCTTCTTTAGGAATGTTGTAGCCAACCTTGATGCCGCTTTTGGCTTCTTCGGCACGGCTCTTGGACTGCTGGATATCGCCCGAGTAACCGACCGCGACGCAGAGGTTACCGTTGGCCAGGTCCGAGATGTACTTGGAAGAGTGGAAGTAGGTGATGCTCGGGCGAATCTTGAGGAACAATGCCTCGGCGGCAGCCAGCTCTTTCGGGTCTTGACTGTCGGATTTGTAGCCCAGGTAGTGCAGGGCAATCGGCAGAATTTCGGTCGGTGAGTCGAGGAAGGCCACGCCGCAGGATTTCAGCTTCTCGATGTTTTCCGGCTTGAACAGCAAGTCCCAGGAGTCCACCGGGGCATTGTCGCCCAGTGCCGCTTTAACTTTATCGACGTTGTAACCAATGCCGATCGAGCCCCACATGTAGGGGAACGCATATTGGTTGCCTGGATCACTGACTTCCAGGGTTTTCAGCAAGTCTGGGTTGAGGTTTTTCCAGTTCGGCAGCTTCGACTTATCCAGCGGCTGATAAACCTTGGCTTTGATTTGCTTGGCCAAAAAGTTGTTCGACGGCACGACGATGTCGTAACCCGACTTACCCGCCAGTAGCTTGGCTTCAAGGGTTTCGTTGCTGTCAAACACGTCATAAACCACCTTGACGCCCGATTCTTTTTCGAACTTGGCTACGGTGTCTTTCGCGATGTAATCAGACCAGTTGTACACGTGCAGCACTTTTTCATCCGCCTGCGCAGCACCTGCCATTAGTCCCAACAGCGACATAGCGAGTACAGACTTACCGAATTTGTTCATGCTTACAGCTCCTGTTACTGAGTGTGCGAAGGGGCTAAAAACCGCCTTCATTAAGCCTAGCCAAATTACTCAGCGCGTCCGTGCCGCTACTTTGTCCATTGCCCAGCGGCGTCATGCCGACGGTGAGTACACCTACTGTTTAAGTTATGCCTGTAAATCCTGCAAGGTCAGATCGAGGCACAAGCGTGCCTTGGTCACCAACTCGTCAATCTCGCTTTTGCTGATCACCAGCGGTGGCGCGATGATCATCGTGTCGCCCACGGCGCGCATGATCAGCCCGTTATTGAAGCAATGGGCGCGGCAAATCATCCCGGCGCCCTTATCGGTATAGCGCGTTCTGCTGCTTTTGTTCTTCACCAACTCGATGGCGCCGAGCATGCCCAGACCGCGCACTTCGCCCACCAAGGGGTGATCGGCCAACTCACGTAAACGTTTTTGCAAGTACGGTGCCGTTTCTTCACGGACCCGTTCAATTATTTTTTCATCACGCAGAATACGGATGTTTTCCAGCGCCACCGCCGCGGCCACCGGGTGACCGGAATAGGTAAAGCCGTGGTTGAAGTCGCCGCCGGTTTTCAGCACCTCGAAAATCTTGTCGCTGACGATCAGCCCGCCCATGGGGATATAGCCAGAGGTCAGGCCTTTGGCGATGGTCATCAGGTCGGGCTTATTGCCGTAGTAGTCGCTGCCGAACCATTCGCCGGTGCGACCGAAACCGCAGATCACTTCATCGGCGACGAACAGGATGTCGTACTTGGCGAGAATCTCGCGGATCTTCGGCCAGTAGCTGTCGGGCGG
>MHZN01000291.1:8117-13461 GCA_001830395.1 Pseudomonadales bacterium RIFCSPLOWO2_12_59_9
CTTCTCCAGCTGCTCGGCGGCCCAGATACCGAACTGTTCGGGGCTCATGTCGCCGCCTTCGCCGAACCAGTAAGGCTGCGGGATATGCACGATGCCCGGAATCGGCAAGTCGCCCTGCTCGTGCATGCCTTGCATGCCGCCCAAGCTGGCGCCAGCCACGGTGGAGCCGTGGTAGCCGTTGATGCGGCTGATGATCACCTTCTTGTTCGGCTGACCTTTGAGCGCCCAATAATGGCGCACCATCCGCAACATGGTGTCGTTGCCTTCCGAGCCCGAGCCGGTGAAGAACACATGGTTCATGCCTGCCGGGGCGATCTCGGCGATGGTCTTGGCCAGCTCCAGCACCGGTGGGTGGGCGGTCATAAAGAAGGTGTTGTAGAAGGGCAGCTGCTTCATTTGTTTGCTGGCCGCATCGGCCAACTCGTCACGACCATAGCCGATGGCGACACACCAAAGGCCGGCCATGCCGTCGAGAATTTTGTTGCCTTCGCTGTCCCACAAATACACCCCGTCGGCATTGGTAATAATGCGCGGGCCGGTGTCGCTCAGCTGCTGATAATCGCTGAACGGCGCCAGGTGATGGTCGCGGCTCATGGCCTGCCATTGCTGGGTTTGCGGATTAGTGTTGGGCGTTGTCATGGTTCAACCTATTGGGTAAAACACGGGCCGCGCTGCTGCGCGACCCGGGTGATGATCAGACGGCGTACAGCAGGAACTCTCGTTCCCAAGAGCTGATCACCCGTTTGAAGTTCTCGTGCTCGGCGCGTTTAACCGCGACGTAACCGGTAATAAAGGAGGCGCCCAGGTATTGCTCCAGGGCCTTGCAGTTTTCCATGCGCTCCAGTGCATCTTCGATGGTCAATGGCAAACGCAGGTTGCGCCGCTCATAACCACGACCTTTAACCGGGGCGCTGGGCTTAATGCCTTCAACCATGCCGATATAACCGCACAGCAAGCTGGCCGCGATGGCCAGATAAGGGTTGGCATCGGCGCCCGGCAAACGGTTTTCCACCCGCCGGCTTTGCGGGCCGGCATCCGGTACGCGCAAGCCAACGGTGCGGTTCTCTTCGCCCCATTCGACGTTCACCGGCGCCGAGGTGTCCGGCAGGAAGCGACGGAACGAGTTAACGTTCGGCGCAAACAGCGGCAACAACTCGGGGATGTACTTCTGCAGGCCGCCGATGTGGTGCAAGAACAGGTCGTTCATGCTGCCGTCGGCGTTGGAGAAGATGTTCTTGCCGGTTTTGATGTCGATGATGCTCTGGTGCAGGTGCATGGCACTGCCCGGCTGACCGGTCATGGGTTTAGCCATAAAGGTCGCGCCGACATTATGTTTGAGCGCCGCTTCACGCATGGTGCGCTTGAAGATCAGCACCTGGTCGGCCAACGACAGGGCGTCGCCGTGACGGAAGTTGATTTCCATCTGCGCGGTGCCGTCTTCGTGGATCAGGGTGTCGAGGTCCAGATTCTGCAGCTCACACCAGTCGTAAACGTCTTCGAACAGAGGGTCGAATTCATTCGCGGCTTCGATGGAGAACGACTGCTTGCCGGTTTCGGCGCGGCCCGAGCGGCCAATCGGCGGCTGCAGCGGGAAATCCGGGTCTTCGCAGCGCTTGGTCAGGTAGAACTCCATTTCCGGCGCGACGATCGGCTGCCAACCTTTGTCGCTGTACATCTTCAAGACTTTCTTGAGGATGTTGCGCGGCGACAACTCAATCGGGTTGCCTTGCTTGTCGTAGGTGTCGTGGATCACCTGGGCAGTGGGCTCAATGGCCCAAGGTACGAGGAACACGGCATTTTCGTCCGGGCGGCAGACCATGTCGATATCGGCAGGGTCCAGCAGGTCGTAATAAATGTCGTCTTCCACGTAGTCGCCGGTGACAGTCTGCAGCAGTACGCTCTCCGGAAGGCGCATGCCCTTCTCGTCGAGGAACTTGTTGGTCGGCGAAATCTTGCCCCGGGCAATCCCGGTCAAATCGCTGATCATGCATTCCACTTCGGTGATCTTGTTTTCTTTGAGCCAGCTGGTAAGCCGGTCGATTTTGCTAGTCATACAAACCTCTAGGGGTGGGGAATCAGAGCCTGACTGAGATAGCTAAGCTCAACGTTGACTCGCGCGCTTGCGACAGGCTTCACCGAAAGCCTGAAAGAGTGCGAGGTAATGCGGATTGGCTGCGACCTGCCACTCGGGATGCCACTGGGCGCCGAGGGCAAAGTTGGTTGCTTCTACTACTGAAAAGGCTTCGATCAAACCATCCGCCGCCAACGCCTCGACCCGCAGGCCCGGCGCCAGGCGTGCAACGCCTTGGGCATGCAGTGAGTTGACTTGAATCTGCTCCGGCAACCCCATGCCGGCGAGCAGGCCGCCCGGCTGGATATGCACCGCATGTGCCGGTGCGTAGCAAATCTCGACCGGCTGATCGGCGGCTTCGCGATGATCCAGGTAGCCGGCAACCTCTTGCACCTGCTGGTACAGGCTGCCGCCAAACGCCACATTGATTTCCTGAAAGCCACGACAGATGCCAAGAAGTGGCACGCCAGCGGCAATTGCAGCTTTAATTAGAGGAAGGGTGGTGGTGTCGCGCTCAGGATCATGTGCCGTGCCAGGGACGCTGTCGGGACCGTGATAATGATGCGGCTCAACGTTGGACGGCGAGCCGGTAAACAGCAGACCATCGAGACTTGCCAGCAGCACCGGCAGGTCAAGCAAATCGCCGAGAGCCGGGATTACCAGCGGCAAACCACCGGCGCCTACTACAATGGCGCGGACGTATTTGTCGCCAACTACATGGTACGAATGAAAACCGATCTGCTTGGTGCAGGCGGTCACGCCAATCAACGGCAGGCGAGACATGTGACACCCGTTTTATTGATGTTATGGGTTGCGACCGAGATTAGCCTTGTTCGATTTTTTACACAATAGGCCTGTAAAAAATTAAACACACCGCCCACAACGGCAGGCTCAAGGACGCAGGGCCAGCAGTTAAATTGCCTTGAAAAGCCCTAAAAGTGGCCACGAAGCCCCTTTTTAGGGCACAATAGAAGCGCTCTTGACAGCGACTTTGGTTTAAGATTGACTCAAGTCGTGCCATTTGCATGATTGATATTTTTAACAAAAAAGGTGTTGCATCATGTCGGTTCCTCCGCGTGCCGTTCAGCTTAATGAAGCGAATGATTTTCTTAAGAAACATCCCGATGTGCAGTTCGTCGACCTATTAATTGCCGACATGAACGGCGTTGTTCGCGGCAAGCGCATTGATCGCGCCAGCCTGCACAAGGTTTACCAGCGCGGCATTAACCTGCCCGCCTCGCTGTTTGCCCTCGACATTAATGGTTCCACCGTTGAGAGCACCGGCCTTGGCCTGGATATCGGTGACTCCGACCGGGTCTGCTACCCAATTCCCAACACCCTGTGCAATGAGCCCTGGCAGAAGCGCCCTACCGCGCAGCTGTTAATGACCATGCACGAGATGGAAGGCCAGGCCTTCTTTGCTGACCCGCGGGCTGTACTGCAGCAAGTGATCAACAAGTTTGATGCACTGGGGCTGACTATCTGCGCGGCGTTCGAGCTGGAGTTTTACCTGATCGACCAGGCCAACGTGAACGGCCGACCGCAACCGCCCATGTCGCCGTTGTCAGGCAAGCGCCCACAATCCACCCAGGTCTACATGATCGACGACCTGGATGAATACGCCGAATGCCTGCAAGACATTCTCGAAGGCGCACAAGAGCAAGGCATTCCGGCCGATGCGGTGGTCAAGGAAAGCGCCCCGGCGCAGTTCGAGATCAACCTGCACCACGTTGCCGACCCGCTCAAGGCCTGTGACTACGCGCTGCTGCTCAAGCGCCTGGTGAAGAACATCGCCTACGACCATGAGATGGACACCACCTTCATGGCCAAGCCGTACCCTAACCAAGCGGGTAACGGTCTGCATGTGCATATCTCGATCCTCGACAAAGATGGCAACAACATCTTCAAGAGCGAAGATCCAGTAAGCAACGATGCGCTGCGCCACGCGATTGGCGGCATCATTGAAACCATGCCGGCGTCGATGGCGTTCCTCTGTCCGAACGTCAACTCGTACCGGCGTTTCGGTGAGAAGTTCTTCGTGCCGACCTCGCCAACCTGGGGCATCGACAACCGTACCGTCGCGCTGCGCGTGCCAAATGACACGGCCGATGCCGTGCGTATCGAACACCGCGTCGCCGGCGCCGATGCCAACCCGTACCTGGTCATGGCCTCGGTACTGGCCGGCATCCACCACGGCTTGACCAACCAGATCGAGCCGGGCGCGCCACTCGAAGGCAACGCCTACGAGCAGACCGAAGCCAGCCTGCCAAACAACCTGCGTGATGCGCTGCGCGAGCTGGATGACAACGAAGTCATGGGCCGCTACATCGACCCGAAATACATCGATGTGTTCGTTGCCTGCAAAGAAAGCGAACTGGCCGAGTTTGAATATTCAATCTCCGACCTCGAGTACAACTGGTACTTACACACGGTTTAACCGCAGCATCTGACGCCGGCCCTAGTGCCGGCGTCTTTTTATCTGACATTCAGCTTTCTACCTAGCGCAACTCTTGCGGCGGCAACGCCGTGGCCGAGTGAAAGGTTTTAGGGCCGAGGCTCACTGGCACTTGCGCGCCGCACTGGCTGCGCCTTATCAACATGGAGATCGTTATGCCGCGTTTTCTTGCTCTGTTTGCCCTGACCCTGGCGCCCTTGCTGGCCGCCGCCGAAGAGGTGATTAGCGTCTACAACTGGAACGACTATATCGCCCCTCAGGTACTGGTCGACTTCGAGAAAGAAACCGGCATTCGCGTCGACTACCACACCTACAGCACCGCCGAAGAACTTGCCAAAGCGCTGGCCAGTGGCGAAACCATCGACATCGCAGTGCCCTCCCATGACGCACTGCCCGGGCTGATTAAAGCGGCCAGCATTCAACCGCTGGACCTCAAACTGCTGCCCAACCGCAGCCACCTGGACAAGCAACTGCTGAGCAAGCTGGCCGCCTTTGACCGCAACAACAGTTACGCCATTCCCTATCTGTGGGGCTCGGTGGGCTTAGCGATCAATGTTCCGGCGGCCGAACAGGCCTTCGGCGGACCGCTACCGGATAGCTGGAGCGTGCTGTTCAACCCCGAGCAGAGTAAACGCCTGGCCAGTTGCGGCATGAGCGTGCTGGATGCCCGCGACGAAGTGCTCTCGGCCCTGATGAGCTACCAGGGCCGTAGCCTGGCGCAAACCCCACCAAGCCAAATGAAACGCAGTGGCGAGGTGCTTAATCAACTGCGCCCCAACCTGCAGTATGTCGACAGCACCCGCTATATCGACGACCTG
>MHZN01000292.1:0-9153 GCA_001830395.1 Pseudomonadales bacterium RIFCSPLOWO2_12_59_9
ACGCGGTAGCAGGTGTCGACCTTGTCGACCACGATGCGAAAGGCATACACATCCATGATCTCGTTGAAGGCGCGGCGTTTGCCACGCATCTTCTGGTAGATGCTGTAGAGGTGCTTTTCGCGGCCATGCACTTCGCCCTGCATGTCTTCGCGGGCCAGGCAGTGGCTGATCGACTCTTCGATATTGTTGACTATCTCTTTGCGGTTGCCGCGGGCCTTGCGCACGGCGTTGCGGATGCGTTCTGAGCGCATCGGGTACATCGCCTTGAAGCCGAGGTCTTCGAACTCCACGTGGATGTTGTGCATCCCTAAGCGATTGGCAATCGGCGCGTAGATTTCCAGGGTTTCTTTGGCGATTCGACGGCTTTTTTCATGCGGCATGCAGTCGAGGGTGCGCATGTTGTGCAGCCGGTCGGCCAGCTTGACCAGGATCACCCGGGTGTCACGGGCCATGGCCATGGCCATTTTCTGGAAGTTCTCGGCTTGCGCTTCGGCTTTGGTTTCGAAGTTCATCTGGGTCAGTTTGCTGACCCCATCGACCAGTTCGGCGACGGTTTCGCCAAATTGCGCGCTGAGTGCTTCTTTGGCGATGCCGGTGTCTTCGATCACGTCATGCAGCATCGCGGCCATCAGGCTGTGATGGTCCATGTGCATGTCGGCAAGGATGCTGGCAACGGCGAGCGGGTGGGTGACGTAGGCTTCGCCGCTGCGACGTAATTGGCCGTCGTGGGCTTGTTCGGCGTAGAAATACGCGCGGCGGACCAGATTGACCTGGTCGGCGCCGAGGTAGGTCGAAAGTCGTTCGGCGAGGTTGTCTATGTTCGACAAGAGCTGTGCTCCTGCTGAACTGCTTGACCCTGCGCCTTAGGACTTCGACCCGACATAGATGTATTAGCCCTCGTTGGCCTCGTCTTCGAAGGTGGCGAACAGCGGTTCGTCTTCGATCAGATCGTCCTGGGCAATTACGTCGTAATCCACCAGACCGGCGGCGATTTCACGCAGGGCCACTACTGTGGGCTTGTCGTTTTCCCAAGCTACCTTCGGCTCTTTGCCGCCGGTGGCCAATTGACGGGAACGCTTGGTGGCGAGCATGACCAGCTCAAAGCGGTTCTCGACGTTGTCTAGGCAGTCTTCAACGGTAACGCGGGCCATGGTCATCCTCGTAGCAAAAGCAAGATAGAGCTGTGCCCAAATGGGCGAGCGGACTGGGTAGTCTAAAAAATCACCAGCCGTAAGGGAAGTGTTGATTTTCCCTGGGCTGATTGTTGTGGCGATTTAATCCGCATTAAAGCTGCGGATTAACCTGTAACGCCTAGCGATTTCAGGCCAGCAACTGGCAGAGCAAGTCGCTGAAACGCTGCTGTTGCACGCCTTGTTGCAGTTGGTTGGCGCGAAACACGGCTTTTAAATCGTCCAGCGCGTTGGTGAAATCGTCGTTGATCACCAGATAGTCATATTCGACGTAGTGACTCATCTCGCTGACGGCTTCGCGCATGCGCCCATCGATAATCTCGTCGCTGTCCTGGCCGCGATTGGTCAGGCGCTGGCGCAGCGCTTCTTGGGTCGGCGGCAGAATGAAGATCGATTTGGCCTGGGGCATCAGCCGGCGCACTTGTTGCGCGCCCTGCCAATCGATTTCCAGAATCAGATCGAAACCTTCTCTAAGGGTCTGTTCCACCCAGTGTTGGGAGGTGCCGTAGAGGTTGCCGAAGACCTCGGCGTGTTCGAGAAACTCGTCGCGCTCGAGCATGCCGATAAAAGCCTGGCGGTCGGTGAAGTGGTAGTTCACCCCCTCGACTTCGCCCGGGCGCATGACGCGGGTGGTGTGCGAGACCGAGACGCGGATCTGGGTTTGCGCGTCGATCAGTGCCTTGATCAGGCTGGTTTTGCCCGCGCCAGACGGTGCCGAGACGATATACAGGGTGCCGCTGGTGAAATTGCTGGTCATTGCGGGCTCGTTTATTCGATGTTCTGGACTTGTTCGCGCATCTGCTCGATCAGCACTTTCAGGCTGACCGCGGCTTGGGTGCTGCGGGTGTCAAAGGCTTTGGAACCAAGGGTGTTGGCTTCGCGGTTGAGTTCTTGCATCAGAAAGTCCAGGCGCCGGCCGGCCGCGCCGCCGGCTTTCAGCACCCGGCGCACTTCGCTGACGTGGGTGCTGAGGCGGTCGAGTTCTTCGGCCACATCGCTCTTTTGCGCCAGCAGCACCATCTCTTGCTCCAGGCGCTGCGGGTCGAGCTCGACCTGCATCTCGCGGCAGCGCTCGAGGACTTTCTGCCGTTGGCTGGCGAGCATTTGTGGCACTTGCTCGCGCAGGTAGGCGACTTCGCCGTCAATCGCATCCAGGCGCTCGTTAAGCAGCTTGGCCAGTTCGGCGCCTTCACGGCCGCGGCCATTTTTCAGCTCGTTGAGGGCTTGCTTGAACAGCGTCAGGGCCTCGTTGTTGAGCGCTTGCGGATCGGCGGCGGTGGCCACCAGCACGCCCGGCCAGGCGAGAATCTCCAGCGGATTAAGGGCAGCCGGCTGCTTGATCAGGCTGGCGACGGTTTCGGCGGCGGCGATAAGTTGCGCGGCGCGCTCAGGGTCAACGTTCAGGGCCTGGCCGGCACTGTCGTCGTTAAAGCGCAGGGTGCATTCGACTTTGCCGCGCGACAGGCCTTGGCGCAGGGCATCGCGCACCGCGCTTTCCAGGTCGCGAAAGGCCTCGGGCAGGCGCAGTTGTGGCTCGAGGTAGCGATGGTTCACCGAGCGCAGCTCCCAGCTCAGGGTGCCGTGGCTGCCTGCCAGTTCAGTGCGGGCAAAGGCGGTCATGCTGTGCACCATGGGAGTACCTCTTGGCTGAATAGATGAAGCACTGGGGATAAATGACGCGATTGAGGCGGACAATTGTAGCGCAGTCGTCGGGGTCACCCAATCGGCGATGTTCTGGCCGGCGCCTGAGCCTTATAATGAGCGACAGATTTCCGTCCCAAACAGGTATTCCTTGATGAAGCGTCCAAGTGGCCGTGCCGCAGATCAACTGCGCCCGATCCGTATCACCCGTAACTACACCAAGCATGCCGAAGGTTCGGTGTTGGTGGAGTTCGGCGACACCAAAGTGATCTGTACGGTCAGTGTGGAATCCGGCGTACCGCGTTTCCTTAAAGGTCAGGGCCAGGGCTGGTTGACGGCCGAGTACGGCATGTTGCCGCGCGCCACCGGTGACCGTAACCAGCGTGAAGCCAGCCGTGGCAAACAAGGCGGCCGCACCCTGGAGATTCAACGGCTGATCGGCCGTTCGCTGCGCGCCGCGCTGGACATGTCCAAGCTCGGTGAAAACACCCTGTACGTTGATTGCGATGTGATCCAGGCCGACGGTGGCACCCGTACCGCATCCATCACCGGCGCCATGGTGGCCTTGGTCGATGCCCTGAAACTGATGAAAAAGCGCGGCGGCCTGAAAGGCGGTGATCCGCTTAAGCAGATGGTCGCGGCGGTGTCGGTGGGCATGTATCAGGGCGAGCCAGTGCTGGATCTGGACTACCCGGAAGACTCGGCCGCCGAGACCGACCTGAACGTGGTGATGACCGCTGCCGGCGGCTTTATCGAAGTGCAGGGCACTGCCGAAGGCGCACCTTTCCAGCCCGAAGAGTTGACGGCCATGCTGGCATTGGCGCAAAAAGGCATGAATGAGCTGTTTGAGCTGCAACAGGCCGCACTGGCCGATTAATCAATCAAGGAGAAGCCCCGTGAACGACATTCAAGGCTCAGTACCTAGCAAGGAAGCCCGGCAGTGGGCGATGTTCTGTCATTTTTCGGCTTTTTTTGGCTTGGCAATTCCGTTCGGTAACTTGCTCGGCCCTTTGATTGTTTGGCAGCTGAAGAAAGACTTCGATCCTTTTGTGGATGCGCAGGGCAAAGAAGCCTTGAACTTTCAGATCAGCGTGTCGATGGCGGCGCTGCTGTGCTTTTTATTGATGGTGGTGGTGATCGGCTTCCCGTTGCTGGCACTGGTCGGCATCACGGCGCTGGTGCTGACCATCATCGCCGGCATCAAGGCGAACGAAGGGCAGGCGTATCGCTATCCCTTCAGCTGGCGCTTGATCAAGTAAAGCCGTTCTTGGCACAACAAAAAGCCGGCACCTGTGCCGGCTTTTTGTTGCCTGGAATTCCCTTAGCTGAGCGCCGTGAGCAATTCATTGCGGCCTTGCGGCGGGACCATGGCGATCAAGGTCTGGCCGGGTTGCAGGGTCAAGTTGTCGGCAGGGTTGAAGATAAAGTCGTGCTGATTTCGAATCGATAAAATCACGCAATTTGGGCAGCGTTGCTTGAGTTCGCCAATGCTCAGCACGCGATGCTCTGGGCTGATCGGTACTTCTTCCAGGCGGACGTTGTGATCGGAGCGGAGCATTTCGTCGAGGAAGGTCACCACATGGGGGCGGATCATCGACGAGGCGATGCGCATGCCGCCGGCAAAGTCCGGTGAGATCACCGTGTCGGCGCCGGCTTTTTTCATCTTCGCCACATTGCGCAGTTCGTGACAGCGCGCCACCACGCGTACCTTAGGGTTTAGTTGGCGGGCGGTGAGGATGATCATCAGGTTACGGCTGTCGTCGCCGGTCACCGCAAATACCCCGGCCGCTTCGCTGATATGGGCGGCCAGCAGCAGGTCATCGTCGGTGGCGTCGCCATGCAAATGCAGCAGGTTCGGGAAGTGCTCGCGCTGCACGTCAAACTGCAGCTCGTCGCTGTCGATGGCGACAAAGGTGCGATTGGTGATCGCCAGTTCGTTGGCCACGTTGCGCCCGACCCGGCCAAAGCCGCAGAGGATGTAATGGCCGTCGAGTTTCTTGATGGTCTTTTCCATGCGTCGTTTTCTCAGGCTGTAGTCGAGGTCGCTCTCGAGAAAGAAGGTCGCGAGGCTGGTGAATAGGAAGGTCACGGTGCCAAAGCCGGTGAGTGCCATCAGGTCGGCAAACAGGCGTTCGCCCAGGTTGGTCAGGGGTACGACTTCGCCGTAGCCAACCGTGGTGATGGTAATCAGGGTCATGTGCAGGGCGTCAGAAAAGCTCGCCTGCTGGTCGTCGGCCACGATGTAAAAGCCCAGGGTGCCGATCATGGTCATGCACAGCAGCAGGGCTGCGGCGGCATAAATACGTTTGCGAATGCGCGGCAGTTGGGTCTGGCGCATCGGTAAGCCGTGTTTAAAACCGCCCCAGTTCGACATGCCGTGCATTAAGACCTGCCGTTAGAGGCTGAGGGTCCAGTCGTAGTCGACTACCAGTGGCGCGTGCTCGGAGAACCGCGGTTGGCGTGGCAGGCGCGCACTGCGCACGCTGCGGCGCAGGCCCGGAGTGAGCAATTGGTAATCGTAGCGATAGCCGAGGTTGAGCAGTTCGGCCTGCTCGGTATCTGGCCACCAGCTAAATTGATCGCCCTCGCGGCTGACTTCGCGCAGCGCGTCGACGTAGCCCATGCTGCCGACAATCTGATCCATCCAGGCCCGTTCTGCGGCGAGAAACCCTGGTGTTTGCTGGCAGTCGCGCCAGTTTTTCACGTCGATTTTTTGGTGTGCCACGTACAACGAGCCGCAGTAGATGTACTCGCGGCGCTTGCGGCGCTGTTTGTCGAGGTAATGGGCGAAATCGTCCATAAACTTGAATTTTTGATTCAGGCCCTCGTCACCGTTTTGCCCGGAGGGCAACAGCACGCAGGCGATACTGACCTTATCGAAGTCGGCTTGCAGATAGCGACCGTAACGGTCGGCGGTTTCAAAGCCCAGGCCGCTGATAATCGCCTTTGGTTGCAAGCGCGAATAGAGCGCCACGCCACCTTGGCTGGGCACCTCGGCATCGCAGGCGTAGAGAAAGTAGCCATCCAGTTGAAAGGCCGGGTCATCTAACTCAAAGGCCGAGGCGCGAGTGTCTTGCAGGCAGATAACATCGGCATTCTGGGCGTGTAACCAGGTGAGCAGGCCGCGCTCGATAGCCGCCTGCATACCATTAACGTTGACACTGATGATCCGCATAAATGGCCCCAAAAAACACGTGCGTGTATGATACCCGAGCTCCTCTGTATTAGCTAAATTAGCTAAAAACCTGCTCGATAGTTGCTGCGCCGCCTGACTGCTGGGAAAAGCTCAGCGCTGTTGGTCGGCGAGCTGCGTGGGCGGGCTCTAACCTTGTCGATAATTCCGTGCCGTTCGGGGCTTTTTCATGCAGGCGTATCAGCGCGATTTCATCCGTTTTGCCATTGAACGTGGGGTTTTGCGTTTCGGTGAGTTCACCCTCAAGTCGGGGCGCGTTAGCCCGTATTTTTTCAATGCCGGACTGTTCAATAGCGGCTTGGCCTTGGCTCAGCTCGGGCGTTTTTATGCCGCCGCCGTGGTTGAGAGTGGTATTGCTTTCGACGTGCTGTTTGGCCCGGCTTACAAAGGTATTCCCTTGGCGGCGGCGACTGCCGTGGCGCTGGCCGAGCAGCATCAGCTGGACATGCCCTGGTGCTTTAATCGCAAAGAGGCCAAGGCCCATGGCGAAGGTGGCAGCCTGGTCGGCGCTCCGCTGCAGGGGCGCGTATTGATTGTTGATGATGTGATTACTGCCGGCACGGCAATTCGTGAAGTGATGCAGATTATTCAAGGCCAGGGCGCGCAAGCGGCTGGCGTGTTGATTGCGCTGAACCGTGAAGAGCGCGGCCAGGGCGCGCTGTCGGCGATCCAGGAAGTTGAGCGTGATTTCGCCATGCCGGTGGTAAGTATTGTGTCCTTGGCGCAAGTACTGGAATATCTGGCCGATGATGCTGAACTCAAGCAACATCTGCCGGCGGTCCAAGCGTATCGCGCGCAGTACGGAATCTAGCTAATACCACCACAGGGTTGCTTTTATGGGTAAATCGGGCGCACTGCGCTGCTCACTGCTGCTGATCATGTTGCTGCCGGCCTGGGCTGGCGCTAGCGAGTTGTATCGCTATCTGAGCGACAAGGGCGTGGTGGTGCTCGATCGTCAGGGCGTGCCGCCGCAATATATTGGCAAGGGTTATGACGTGCTGGATGAGCAAGGCCGGCTGTTGCGGCGTATTCCGCCGGCGCCAACCGCCGAGGAGCGCGCCCGTATCGATCAAGCCAAGGCCCAGGCCAATTCGGATGCGCAATTGCTGCGGCTGTACTCCAGCCTGGAAGATGTCGATCGCGCCCGTGAGCGCAAATTGACCGAGTTGGATGGCGTAATTGCGGCGGCGCGCGGCAATTTGCAGTCGCTGCGTACCCAGCAGGCCAATTTGCAGAGCCAGGCGGCCGAGCTGGAGCGTGCCGGTCGTGCGGTGCCGGAAAGCCTGTTGGTGCAGATCAGTAATCTTAAAGCCGAGCAAGCCAGTCTGTTAAAAGATATTGCCCGTTTTGAGGAGGCGCGCAAGCAGGCCGACGTCGGTTTCAGCACGGATCGTGCGCGCCTGGCCCAGCTGCTAGGCGGCCAGCGGTAGGGCGGCCTCAGAAGCCTGGCGGTCAGTTCGCCGGTTAATTACAAATCATCGCCATAAACAAAAAGACCAGCAGCTGCTGGTCTTTTGCGTTGCGTCTCGGGTAACTGCCGAGGTTATTGGCGATTGGTGATCTTGGTGCCGACGCCGGTGTCGGTAAAGATCTCCAGCAATACCGCATTGGGTACCCGACCATCGATGATGTGCGCGCTGTTCACCCCACCTTGCACGGCCTCTAGGGCGCAGCGAATCTTCGGCAGCATGCCGCCGTAGATGGTGCCGTCGGCGATCAGCTCGTTGACTTGCTCGGTACTCAAGCCGGTCAGCACTTCGCCTTGTTTGTTCATCAGTCCGGCAATATTGGTCAGCAGCATCAGCTTCTCGGCCTTGAGGGCTTCGGCTACTTTACCGGCCACCAGGTCGGCGTTGATGTTGTAGGACTCGCCATTCTCACCCACGCCGATTGGCGCTATCACCGGAATGAAGTTGCCGGACACCAGCATATTGATCAGCTCGACATTGACCCCAACGACTTCGCCGACGTGGCCGATGTCGATGATTTCCGGCTGAGTCATTTCCGGTGTCTGCCGGCTCACGGTGAGCTTCTTGGCGCGGATCAGTCGCGCATCTTTGCCGGTCAGGCCAATGGCGCTGCCGCCGTGATGGTTGATCAGGTTGACGATGTCTTTGTTGACCTGGCCGCCCAGCACCATCTCCACCACATCCATGGTCTGCGCATCGGTGACGCGCATGCCGTCGATAAAGTGGCTCTCGATGCTCAGGCGCTTGAGCAGGTCGCCAATTTGCGGGCCGCCGCCGTGCACCACCACCGGATTAATGCCGACGGCTTTCATCAGCACTATGTCGCGGGCGAAGCCGGTTTTCAGTTCTTCGCTTTCCATGGCGTTGCCGCCGTATTTGATCACCAGAGTCTTGCCGACAAAACGGCGAATGTAAGGCAGGGCCTCGGACAGAACCTGGGCAACTTGGGTGGCAGCGTCACGGCTGAGGGTCATGCAGCGTTCCTATGATGAAAATTTAAAAGGTAAAAGTTAAGCCTGTTGCGCTTAATCAAAAGGGTAATTTGACCTGTGGCGCGAGGCTGTTGAGCTGGCCGCGAAACACTTCCTGAATACGCTTGAGCTCCTCCTCTGTCTCAGCCTCGAAGCGCAACACCAGCACCGGTGTGGTGTTGGAGGCGCGCACCAGGCCCCAGCCCTTGGGGTAATCGACGCGCACGCCGTCCAGGGTGGTGAGGTTGGCATCGCCCCATTGGCCATCCCGCTGCAGCGCGGCGACGATGCTGAACTTGCTCTCGTCGGTGACGGTGATGTTGATTTCCGGGGTGCAGATGTCATTCGGGAAGGCCGAGAACACGTGTTCGGCATCGCGCTTGTCTTGGCTGAGGATTTCCAGCAGGCGGGCGGCGCTGTAAATGCCGTCATCGAAGCCGAACCAGCGCTCCTTGAAGAAGATATGCCCGCTCATTTCGCCCGCCAGCAAGGCGCCGGTTTCTTTCATTTTTTTCTTGATCAGCGAGTGGCCGGTCTTCCACATCACCGGGCGGCCGCCATAGCCGCTGATCAGCGGAGTCAGGCGACGGGTGCATTTAACGTCGAAGATGATGTCGGCGCCGGGGTTGCGCGACACCACGTCTTTGGCGAACAGCATCAGCAGGCGATCCGGATAAACGATGGTGCCG
>MHZN01000292.1:9168-28231 GCA_001830395.1 Pseudomonadales bacterium RIFCSPLOWO2_12_59_9
GTGCCGGTGTTGGTGACCACGCCGACGCGGTCGCCATCGCCGTCGAAGGCCAGGCCCAGGTCGGCTTTCTCGGACTTCACCTTGGCGATCAAGTCGACCAGGTTCTCCGGCTTGCCCGGATCGGGATGGTGATTGGGGAAGTTGCCATCGACCTCGCAAAATAAGGGAATCACTGTGCAGCCGAGGGCTTCGAGCAGTTGCGGGGCAATCACCCCCGCGACGCCGTTGCCACAGTCGACCACCACGCGCATCGGCTTGGCCATGGCGATGTCATCGCGGATTTGCTTGAAGTAGCGCTCCAGCACGTCGATCTGTTCGCAGTTGCCAACTCCGCTGGCCAGGTCGTTGGTTTCGATGCGCAAGCGCAGTGCCTGGATCTGCTCATTGGCCAGGGTGTCGCCGGCGATGACGATTTTGAAGCCGTTGTAATCCGGTGGGTTATGGCTGCCGGTGAGCATCACCCCGGACTTGCCGGCGAGAATATTGGCGGCGTAATAGAGCACGGGGGTCGGCACCATGCCGACATCGCTGACCTGGCAGCCGCAATCGAGCAGGCCTTGAATCAGCTGTTCGACCAGCAGCGGGCCGGACAGCCGGCCATCGCGGCCCACCGACACATTGGGTTCGCCTTGGGCCAGGCTCTCGGAGCCAATCGCGCGGCCAATCCAGTAGGCCGCCTCGGGGGTCAAGCTGTCGCCCACCACGCCGCGAATGTCATAGGCGCGAAAGATGTTGGCATCCAGTTGGGGTGCTGCTTTTTGATTGAAATTCATTGCGGGCATTTGCTCCAGACCAAGAAGGTCTTGGTCTTCATCAAGAATATCGATATCGAGAATGTCAGTGTCTTGAAACAGCGGATCAGTCAGGTCATCGGCAGCATTGCTAAATGGTTCGCTGCGCGCGTCGGGGCGGGCCAAAGAGATTGCCGGGTCAGGGCTGGCGGGAGCCTCGCGTTTGCGTTGGGACATGCGCGCCAGCAGCTTGGCGAGTGCGTCGAGTAACGGCAGACTGAGGCTGAAAGCTTTGACGGCTTTACCGGCAGCGAGTTCATTGACCAGCTGGGTTAGCTGCGCCACGTCGGCACGCAAGCGGTGTTGCAGCTCGCTCTGCGTCAGATAGAGACCGAGTAATGCGCCCGCCAGTGCCAGCAGACCGGCCAGCAGCAGCAACTGCGGCGGAAAGATCAGTTGGGTCAGGGCGGTGCCGGGGGTGAAGCTGAGTTTCCAGTTGGGGTTGCCGCTGACCAGGCTCTGTGGGCTGACGTCGGCCGCCTGGCCGCGTTGTTCGAGCAGTTGCGCCGGGGCATTGCCAAACTGTTGGGATAGCTGCAGTTGACCAATCTCGGCGGCCAGCACGGGCAAGGTGCCGAGCAGGCTCTGCAAGTCGACCACCAGCAGCAAAGTGCCTTCTGGTGGGGTGTTTTCGCTGAGGCGCAGTGGTGCGGCGCTATAGACCAGCCAGCGCTGCCCGATTTTGTAAGCTTCCGGTGCCGGTATTTGCCCGGCTTCGGCGCGGCGCAGCATGTCGAGTGCGGCAAAGTTCATCGGCGCGGCGCGATTGCTATCTTGCACGGCTTGGCCGCGGGCATTCAATTGCGCGTCAACCACGCCGTGCCAGTAGCCGAGGTTGCGCTCAGCCGCGCGAACCTCATCGTTGTTCAGGCTTTGCAGGGCGAAAACCAGTTGTGGGTTGCTAGCGGCCGCCAGGGTCTGGGCACTCAGTTGTTTCACCGCTTGTTGCAGGGCGGCCGACTGGCTGTCGCCCCAAGCGCGGCTGAGCTCGCTTTGTTGCTGGGTTTGCGCGGTGTAAAAAAGTGCATACCAGAGCATTACTGCGGCGGCCAATAACCCCGCCACCGCGGCAATGCTGCCGGGCAGCAAGGCTTTAAGGTCGGCGCCGTTACGCGGTTTAGCGGCGGGCGGCAGTTGCGCCGGGCTGCTAGGGTCGAGCGTGTCCTTGGCGCTGCGCTTGAACAATTTCACAGAGCGTCTCCCCGGTCATTCATCCACTGGCGATTAGTTGCTGCCCGAATGGCCAAAGCCACCGGCGCCGCGCTGGCTTTGGTCGAACTCGCTGACCAGTTCAAAGTGCGCTTGCACCACGGGCACCAGAATCAACTGGGCGATGCGCTCGCCAACGCTGATGTTGAAGGCACTGCTGCCGCGATTCCAGCAGGACACCAGCAGCTCGCCTTGGTAGTCCGAGTCGATCAGGCCGACCAGGTTGCCCAGCACTATGCCGTGTTTATGGCCGAGCCCCGAGCGCGGCAGGATCAGCGCCGCCAGGCCTGGGTCGGCGATATAAATCGACAGGCCGGTGGGGATCAATACCGTTTGCCCCGGCTCCAGCAGCAGGTCTTGGGCCAGCATGGCGCGCAGGTCAAGGCCGGCCGAACCGGGGGTGGCGTATTGCGGCAGCGGGAACTCGCTACCGATGCGGGGATCAAGAATTTTGGCTTGTAGTGAGTGCATGCTGGCTCAGTTCGGTTCGGTGAGTTCGGGTGGGCGGACAGCCAGGCGGTCGGCGATAAAGGCCACTAGCTGGCGGGCAATTTTGCCTTTGCTAGTTTGCGCGAAGCGGGTTTCCAGTAACTCGCGGTCAATCACGCTGCAGGCGTTTTCTTCGCTATTAAAACCAATGTTGGGGTTGGCGACATCGTTGGCGACGATCAAATCCAGATTCTTGTCTTTCAGCTTGCGCGCCGCGTAGTCCAGCAAATGCTCGGTTTCGGCGGCAAAGCCGACACTGAAGGGGCGGTCGCTGCGTCCGGCCAGGGTGGCGAGAATGTCCGGGTTGCGCACCAGTCGCAGCAGCAGGCCGTCGTCGCTGTTGGGGTCTTTTTTCATCTTCTGATTGGCGATTACTTCCGGGCGGTAGTCGGCCACGGCGGCGGCGGCGATCAGCAGGTCGCAAGGCATGGCCGCTTCGCAGGCGGCGAGCATGTCGCGGGCGCTGGTGACGTTGACCCGCTTGACCCGGTCGGGGGTCGGCAGGTGCACCGGGCCGCTGATCAAAATTACCTCGGCACCGGCTTCAGCGGCCGCTTCGGCCAGGGCAAAACCCATTTTGCCGGAGCTGTGATTGGTGATGTAGCGCACCGGGTCGATGTTTTCCTGGGTTGGCCCGGCGGTGATCAGCACGCGTCGGCCGGTCAGGCTGCGGCGCTGAAAGCAGTCGGCGGCGGCTTGAGCCAGCTCGTTGGCCTCCAGCATGCGACCCAGGCCCACATCGCCACAGGCTTGGCTGCCGGCTGCCGGGCCGAATAGCCGAAAGCCGCGACTGTTAAGGATTTGCGCATTGGCCTGGGTCGCAGGATCGCGCCACATGGCTTGATTCATCGCCGGGGCCAGGGCGACCGGCGCGTCGGTGGCCAGCACCAGGGTGGTCAGCAGGTCATTGGCCAGCCCTTGCGCCAGGCGCGCCATCAGGTCGGCGGTGGCGGGGGCGATCAGCACCAGATCAGCCCATTTGGCCAGTTCGATGTGGCCCATAGCGGCTTCGGCAGCCGGGTCGAGCAGTTCCAGATGCACCGGATTGCCCGATAACGCCTGCAGGGTCAGCGGAGTAATAAACTCCTGGCCGCCCTGGGTCATGACTACCTGCACTTCGGCGCCTTGCTCGCGCAGGCGCCGAATCAGTTCGGCGCTCTTGTAGGCGGCAATGCCGCCGCCCACGCCGAGGACGATGCGTTTCCGATACAACCGCTGCATAGCACTGCCTTGTAAACGATGGGATGTAGGGCGAGCACTGGGCGCCTGTCGGGCAGGGAGGCCCGGCGTGCCAATCGCCGCGCAAAAGTTCGGCTACGATATCACAGCGACCGCGCGGGAACAGCGGCGCCGGCGACCGTGGCGCCGTGGCTCAAGGAGGGCGTATGAGTATTCGAGACTGGCCAGCGGCGGAGCGGCCGCGGGAAAAATTACTGGCGCGTGGCGCCAGTGCCCTGAGTGATGCCGAGCTATTGGCGATTTTCTTGCGCACCGGGGTTGCAGGGCAAAGCGCGGTGGATCTGGCGCGGCATCTATTGGGCGATTTCGGCAGTTTGCGCACGCTGCTGGAGGCCGATCTTGGCTCCTTTAGCCAGCGTTTAGGCCTGGGCCCGGCGAAGTTCGCCCAGTTGCAGGCGGTGTTGGAGATGGCCCGTCGGCACTTGGCCGAGCGCCTGCAGCGCGACGGCACCCTGGAAAGCCCGCAGGCGGTGCGCGATTACCTGAAGGCGCGCTTGCGCCATGAGCCCCATGAAGTCTTCGCCTGCTTGTTTCTGGATGCCAAGCACCGGGTGCTGGCTTTTGAGGTGTTGTTTCAGGGCAGTATCGACGGCGCCAGCGTTTACCCACGGCAAGTGGTCAAGCGCGCCCTGGCCCATAACGCCGCTGCGGCGATCCTTACCCACAATCATCCCTCGGGGGTGGCTGAGCCTAGCCAAGCGGATCGCTTGCTCACCCAGCGGCTGAAGGAGGCTTTGGCGCTGGTGGATGTGCGGGTGCTCGATCATTTTATCGTCGGTGACGGCGAACCCTTGTCGCTGGCGGAATATGGCTGGCTTTGACGGCCGGGTATGGACGAGGTTTTCTCGACGAATGGTTGTGAGTGGCAATGTTCAGCAAATCCGCGGTCTGTGCGCTGTTGCTGGGCGCTGCACGGGATGTTTTGCAGAGCATTTCTTGCTGTATAGGGCTCCTTCTGATATAAAGGCGCGCTCTTTTATAGGGTCCCGGTTTCCTTCTTTTGTAGGTGTGGCCGGTAAGACCCTGAAGAAACGTGGCGCCGAGCGCCAAATGACTTTGAGTTTAAGCGGCCAACCCATGCCGGGTTGGGCATGTGGTTTTAGAGGGCTGATGTATGTCAAGAGTCTGTCAAGTTACCGGCAAGGGTCCGGTAAGCGGGAACAACATTTCCCACGCAAACAACAAAACCCGTCGTCGTTTTCTGCCGAACCTGCACCATCACCGTTTCTGGGTTGAGTCGGAAAACCGCTTCATTCGTTTGCGCGTATCTGCCAAAGGCATGCGTGTAATCGATAAGCGTGGTATTGACGTAGTGTTGTCCGAGCTGCGTGCTCGCGGCGAAAAGGTTTAAGGAGCTAGTTATGCGCGAATTGATCCGTTTGATCTCAAGTGCCGGTACCGGCCACTTCTACACCACCGACAAGAACAAGCGCACCACTCCGGATAAAATCGAAATCAAAAAATTCGATCCAACTATCCGTAAGCACGTGATCTACAAGGAAGGCAAGATCAAGTAATTGATCAGCCTTGCTGAAAAACCCCGCCTTTGCCGGCGGGTTTTTTTTGCACAAAATTTGACCTTTTGCAGTCATGCACTGTGCCGACGCGGCCTTTATTGCAGACCAAAAAAAGCCCGCAGTGTTAGCGGGCTAAAGATCACGCATGGAGATTCGTTGGGGCTTAAACCTTGGCTTGCTCGAAGATCACATAGACCTTGCGGCAGTCTTCCAGCACTTCCCAGGTGCCGCTGAAGCCGGCCGGGATGACGAAACGGTCGCCGGCGCGGACGGTCTTGCCGTTGCCCTCGGCGTCACGGATGACCGACACGCCCTGCAAAATTTCGCAGTACTCGTGCTCGGTGTAGCTGATGGTCCACTGGCCGGCCGCGCCCTCCCAGATACCGACGTTGAACTGCCCGCACGGGCTGCCGTAATGGTTGGTGACGCTCTGCGCCGGGTCACCCTTGAGGACTTTCTCCGGGGCGGGGCGATAGTGCTCGGGCGCGGCGCTGGACTGGGCGAAGTCGACGATGGATGCGATGTTCATGCTGATCTCCAATGGTTTAAACCGCTAAGCGGATGGCGTTGGCGAGCTTGTCGATGAGAGTGTCGATTTGCGCCTTTTCAATAATCAGGGGTGGCGACATGGCGATGGTGTCGCCGGTGCAGCGCACCATCAAGTCGTCGGCGAAGCACTGCTCGAACACCTTGAAGCCGCGCTTGCCCGGGCCGTCGTTGTTGGCGGCGAGTTGCACGCCAGCGACCAGGCCGATGGTGCGAATGTCTTGCACGTTCGGCAGGCCTTGCAGGCTGTGCAAGGCATCGCTCCAATAACTTTCCAGATTGATCGCGCGTTGGAACAGCTCTTCACGCTGGTAGATGTCCAGCGTCGCCAGGGCGGCGGCGCAAGCCACCGGATGGCCGGAATAGGTGTAGCCATGGAAGAACTCGATGGCGCTGTCCGGGCCGCTCATAAAGGCTTGGTAGAGGTCTTCATGGACGAATACCGCGCCCATCGGAATGGCGCCGTTAGTCAGGCCCTTGGCGGTGGTCATGATGTCCGGCGTAACACCCCAGCGCTGCGCTGCAAAGGCCTCGCCAACGCGACCGAAGCCGGTGATCACTTCATCAAAAACCAACAGAATGCCGTGCTTTTGGGTGATCTCGCGCAGGCGCTGCAGATAGCCCACAGGTGGCAGTATCACCCCGGCCGAGCCGGACATGGGTTCGACGATGACGGCGGCAATGTTCTCGGCGCCATGCAGGGCCACCAGGCGTTCCAGTTCCTCGGCTTTTTCGGCGCCGAACGCGGGCAGGCCTTTACTGAAGGCGTTGCGTTGCACATCCAGGGTGTGGCCCAGATGGTCGACGCCAGGTAATTGCAGCGGGAATGCACGGCGGTTGTTGACCATGCCGCCGACCGAGATGCCGCCGAAGCCGACCCCGTGATAGCCCAGCTCGCGGCCAATCAGCCGGGTACGGGTGCCTTGGCCGATGGCGCGCTGGTAGGCCAGGGCGATTTTCAGCGCGGTGTCGGCCGACTCCGAACCGGAGTTGGTGAAGAAGACTTTATTCAGACCCTTGGGGGCGATCTCGGCCAGGCGCTCGGCCAGCTCAAAGGGCAGCGGATGGCCCATTTGAAAGGTCGGGGCAAAGTCCAGCTTGGCGATTTGCTTGCTCACTGCCTCGGTGATTTCCCGGCGCCCGTGGCCGGCGTTGCAGCACCAGAGGCCGGCGGTGCCGTCCAGTACCTGGCGGCCATCGCTGCTGGTGTAATACATGCCTTGGGCGCTTTCCAGTAGTCGCGGCTTGGCCTTGAACTGGCGATTGGCGGTGAAAGGCATCCAGAATTGATCGAGGCTGTTGTTTTTATTGAGCGTTTTAGGCGTATTGTTACTGGTCATTTTACCCACCAAGGCAAGCGAAATCGGCTGCTGTGAGCCGGTTGTTGCGCAGTCTATGTTTGATAAAACGAACGTAGCAAGGGATTTATCGGCTTTTTTGTAAAAAATATTGGAATATAGCCGTGCTCTGGTTTAGGGTTGCGAGTATGTCTGCCCGTTGGCTGGCCTTGCAGAATTTTTGACAGTGCGCGTGTCGAGCACGACGCACTCATCGACTAGTAATGAGGATGTTCGCATGACCACTTTGACTCGCGCCGATTGGGAGCAACGCGCCCAAGCCTTGGTAATTGAAGGCCGCGCTTTTATCCACGGTGAATACACCGACGCCGCCTCCAAGGCGACCTTCGATTGCATCAGTCCGGTCGATGGCCGCTCCCTGGGCCCGGTGGCCAGCTGCGACCTGGCCGATGCCAATCTGGCCGTCGCCGATGCCCGCGCGACTTTTGAATCCGGCGTCTGGTCACGGCTGTCGCCGGTCAAGCGTAAGCAGGCGATGATTCGTTTCGCCAACCTGATGGATGCCAACGCCGAAGAACTGGCGTTGCTGGAAACCCTCGACATGGGCAAGCCGATTGGCGACGCCCTGAGTGTCGACGTGCCGGGCGCTTCGCGGGCGATCCGCTGGAGCGGCGAGGCGGTCGACAAGATCTACGACGAAGTGGCGGCGACTCCGCACGACGAACTGGGCCTGATCACCCGTGAACCTATCGGTGTGGTGGCGGCCATAGTGCCGTGGAACTTCCCGCTGATCATGACCTGCTGGAAGCTCGGCCCAGCCCTGGCCACCGGCAACTCGGTGATCGTCAAGCCTTCGGAGAAATCGCCGCTGACCGCCATTCGCCTGGCTCAGCTAGCGTTGGAAGCAGGCATTCCAGCCGGCGTGCTGAACATCCTGCCAGGCTACGGCCACACCGTCGGCAAAGCGCTGGCCTTGCATATGGATGTCGACACCCTGGTGTTCACCGGTTCGACCAAGATCGCCAAGCAGCTGATGATTTACGCTGGCGAGTCGAACATGAAGCGCGTCTGGCTGGAGGCCGGTGGCAAGAGCGCCAATATCGTCTTTGCCGATGCACCCTGCCTGAAGGCGGCTGCCGAATCGGCCGCGGCGGCCATCTGCTTTAACCAGGGCGAGATGTGCACCGCCGGTTCGCGCTTGCTGATCGAGCGTTCGGTGAAAGAGCAATTTATGCCGTTATTGCTGGAAGCCATGCAGGGCTGGAAACCCGGCCACGCCCTGGACCCGGCCACCAAGGTCGGCGCCCTGGTGGACAACCAGCACCTCAACAGCGTGTTGGCCTATATCGAAGCCGGGCATGCCGATAAAGCCACGCTGCTCTGCGGTGGTAAGCGCACTTTGGAAGCGACTGGCGGCCAGTATGTGGAGCCGACCGTGTTTGATGAGGTGCACAACAGCATGCGCATCGCCGCGGAAGAGATCTTTGGCCCGGTGTTGTCGGTGATTACTTTCGACACGACCGAGGAAGCGATCCAGATCGCCAACGACAGCATCTATGGCCTGGCGGCGGCGATCTGGACCAGCAACCTGTCCAAGGCACACCTGGCGGCCAAGGCGCTGCGGGTCGGCAGCATGTGGGTCAACCAGTACGATGGCGGCGACATGACCGCGCCATTCGGCGGCTTCAAGCAGTCGGGCAACGGTCGCGACAAATCGCTGCACGCTTTCGACAAGTACACCGAGCTGAAAGCCACCTGGATCAAGCTGTAACGATATTGGGGCGATCTCCGGGTCGTCGGCCATGCTGCGTTGCGTCCTCGCTTTTAATGCTCACGTACTGCAGTACGCTGCGCTTAAAAGCTCCGGGGCGCCTGGCCTGACCTTAGCCCCGGAGACCTGGACTTGTGGCGTGTTGGGTCGAGGTAAGGCCGAGCAATGTTGTTTGAGGTCCGCTCTTCTTAGGCGGAGCCGGCTCTGGCGAGCCACACCTGCGGCCGGGTTTCCTAGGAAACCCGGCCGTTTTGTTTTGCAGCACAGCCAGCGAAAAGGAAGGGAGTGGCTATGCGTTGGGGGACTTATTTTGCCGTTTGTGCGGCGGTCATCAGCATTGGGCTGGCGCTGGGGGTGACCCTGCCACTGGTGTCATTGCGGCTGGCGAGTTGGGGTTATGACAGCTTCGCCATCGGTGTGATGGCCGGCACCCCGGCGGTTGGCGTGTTGCTGGGCGCCGCCATGACCGGGCACTTGGCGGCCAGATTCGGCACTACCGGTTTGATGCAATGCTGCCTGCTCAGCGCCGCGCTGTCGGTGGCTTTGTTGGCGTTGGTGCAGAGCTATCCGGTGTGGCTTGGCTTGCGTTTGCTGATCGGCATGGCCCTGACCGTGGTGTTTATCCTCGGCGAAAGCTGGATCAATCAACTGGCGGTGGATGCCTGGCGCGGTCGCCTGGTGGCCCTGTATGGCACCGGTTATGCGCTCAGTCAGCTGTCCGGGCCTTTGTTGTTGAGCGTCTTGGGCGCCGATGGTGATCAGGGTTTTTGGCTCGGCACCGCGTTGCTGATCGGCGGCTCTTTGCTGTTGCTCGGCCGCACCGGAGCGCCGCAAGTTAACCCGGGCAGCGTCTCGGGCCGCGGTTTGTTGGACTTTTGCCAGCGCTTGCCGGCGATTGCCTGGGCGGTGGCGCTGTTCGCTGCCTTCGAAGGCATGGTGCTAACGCTGTTGCCGATCTATGCCCTGCAGCAAGGCTTTACCCAGCAGGATGCCTTGCTGATGGCCAGCGTGGTGGTGATCGGCGATGCGGCGTTGCAACTGCCGATCGGTTGGTTGGCCGACCGGGTGTCGCGCGCCTGGTTGTTTGCCGGCTGTGGCGCGGTACTGGCGCTGTCCAGCCTGGCCATTCCACCACTGTTGCACGGGCAGGCGCTGTGGCCGCTGTTGGTGGTGTTCGGGGCCAGTGCCGGTGGGCTATTTACCCTGGCGCTGATCATGCTTGGCGAGAACTTTCGCGACGATGCGCTGGTACGCGCCAACGCCCATGTCGCGCAGTTGTGGGGTTTGGGTTGTTTGTTTGGGCCGCTGCTGACCGGCGCGGCCAGTCAGTGGCTAACCGGCCACGCCTTGCCATTGTTGATGGCGCTGGGGGCGGCGCTGTTTGTGCTGCTGGTCTGGCGCCGACCGCCGTTCGAGGCGGCGGTCGTAGGGGAGAGTTAATTCTAGGAGCGCAGTTGGCTTTAACCGCGCCGCGCCTCAATGCAGGCCAAGCGCATCCTTGGCCCGATACCACAACATGCCCAGCGCCAGCAGCGGCGAGCGCAGGTGTTTGCCGCCGGGGAAGGTCATGTGCGGCACTTGCGCAAACAGCTCAAAGCCACGGCTCTGTTGTTGGCAGATGGCCTCGCCAAGCAGCTTACCGGCCAGGTGGGTGGCGTTCAGACCGTGGCCGGCATAGGCCTGGGCGTAGAACACATTCGGCTGGTCTTTCAGCCGGCCGATCTGCGGCAGCCGATTGGCGCCGATGCCGATCATGCCGCCCCATTGGTAGTCGATCTTGACCTTGGCCAGTTGCGGAAACACCTGCAGCATTTTCGGCCGCATATAGGCGGCGATGTCCGCCGGATCGCGGCCCGAATAATGGCAGGCACCGCCGAACAGCAAGCGGCGGTCGGCCGACAAGCGATAGTAATCAACCGTCACCCGCTGGTCGCAGAGCGCCATGTTTTGCGGGATCAAACTGGCCGCCAGCTCCGGCGTCAAGGGTTCGGTGGCGATCACATAACTGCCGGCGGCCAGCACCTTGCCGCCGATGCTGGCGTTTAAGTCATTCAGATAAGCGTTGCAGGCCAGCACCAAGCTCTTCGCTCGCACCCGACCCTGAGCCGTGTGTACGCAAACTTCTGAGCCGTAGTCGATCCGGGTCACCGCTGAGTCTTCAAACAGGCGCGCGCCCAGGCTGGCGGCGGCGGCTGCTTCGCCGAGGGCCAGGTTGAGCGGGTGCAGATGGCCCGAGCCCATGTCGATCATGCCGCCGACATAGCGGTCGGAGCCGACCACGCTGCGCATCTGATCGGGGGCGACCATGCGCAGTTCGTGCTGGTAACCGAGGCCGCGCAACTCTTCGGCGTCTTCGGCAAAGCCTGCGTAGTCGCTGGGCTTATTCGCCAGGTCGCAGTAGCCCCAGGTCAGGTCGCAGTCGATGGCGTATTTGGCCACCCGGTTGCGGACGATCTCCACCGCCTCCAGCCCCATCAACTTGAACTCGCGCACGCCGTCGCGGCCGACCAGGTTTTCAAACTGCTCCAGGCCATGGCCAACGCCGCGAATCAGCTGGCCGCCGTTGCGCCCGCTGGCGCCCCAGCCGATCTTGTGGGCCTCCAGCAGCACCACCGAGAGGCCGCGTTCGGCCAGCTCAATCGCGGTGTTCAGCCCGGAAAAACCGCCGCCGACAATGCACACATCGGCCTGTAGCTCGCCTTGTAGCCTCGGGTAGCTGTGCGCTTGTTTGACGCTGGCGGCGTAGTAAGAGGCCGCGTGCTGCGGGCTGTGCACGGGCTGGCGAGGGGAGGCGGGCATGGCGGTGATCCTGCTTTTATTAGAAGAATAATGGAAGTCTGTCGGACCTGGCACAGCCCTACGGCGAAAGGCTGGGTACTGGGGCGTTAGCTCGCGCAATCTGCTTAACAAGCCGTTGAAAAACTGCTGCGCTCGGCTATGCGGCGTTGAAATCAGCCTCACAAAAGCGCAGCGTTGAACGCGCTTTAGCGCGGCCCCGAAGGGGTGAGCAACGCGAATCAAATGCTCATGTACCACTCGTACACTGCGTTTTTGACTCGCCTCGCTCGCCCTGCGGGCCAGCCTACGGCTGTTACTACGCTGCGCTTCGTTGCGGCCGATTTCGCCTTGCCTAGCCGTCGCTCGCGACATTTTTCAACGGTCTGTTAGCGCCAATGACTGTTTGCCGCTAGTAAACGAAACAACGCGCTCAGTCCCAAGCTTTCCCGCTAGGGGGCGTTCAGGCCGGACAGACTCTTAGCGCAGCATAGGTGGCCAGCGGCGGGCGACCAAGACCGTCTCAGGCAAAAGCTTTTTGCCTGTCAGGCAAAACTGCTTGGTCGGGACTCATCCGCGCCAGTGGCTGCCTAGGTTAAACTGGGTGCCGACTACGCCGCCCTTTATGCCGGTGTACTGCACAGGAGCTGGGCCTTAGTGAGTTGCAAGCGAGAAATCATCGCGCGCCTGCGTGAGCGCATTCCATCCTTCGAATGTGTGCCGGGTTGTCACGATTGCTGTGGGCCGGTCACCACCTCCTCGGAAGAAATGTCGCGGCTGCCGGTGAAAACCGATGCCGAGCATGAGGCCGCATTAAGCGAGCTTAACTGCGTGCACCTGGGCCCCAGCGGCTGCGAAGTCTACGGCGAGCGCCCGCTGATCTGCCGCCTGTTCGGCACCACGCCGCGCATGCCCTGCCCGAACGGCCGCCGCCCGGAACAGATGATCGAGCCGCAGATCGAGCGGCAGATCCATCACTACATCGCCATCACGCGACAGGTGTTGGTATAGGGCGACGGTATGGACATCGGTGCCGGCCTTTAGTCTGAGAGGCTGGGTTCTGGCGTGGAGAATTATTATTGCTGGCTAAACTGAATATGGGCTGTTTATCTGCCGAGGATAGATGATGAAAATGTGCCGGTGGCTATATATAGGTCTGGCGTGGTTTTCATCCTGGGTTAGCGCTGAAGAAGTTGTTTGGCTGGGCGCCGATTTCCCGCCAATGTCAATGAGCCAGGGTGAGTATGCGCATCAGGGTTATATTGATGCCATGTATAAGTTTCTCAAGGAGTCTTTGCCGCAATACCAATTTAGCGAGAAAACCGTACCCTGGGCGCGCGCCATGCATACGGCGCAGATGGGTGGTCCCTATTGCCTGATTAGTGCTTTTTATACACCGGAAAGAGCCAAATTCCTGCGCTTTACTGAACCCTATGGTTATTTTCTGCCGCTCGGACTGGTGGTTCGTGCGGAGGATAAAGCCAAATTCGCCGAGTTCATTACTGCGAGTGACCGGATAAACATAGAAAAATTGTTGGCGGATGAAAAATTGATTATTGGCCTCGCCGGTGATCGGAGTTATGGGCCTTTAATCGATGGATTGCTTGCTCCGCTGCTGGCCAGTGATGCGCCGAATGTCCATAAGGCTTATCAGGATGAATCCAGCAAAATATTAGTCAATATGCTCGGCCATAAACGTTTCGACTATATGTTTGGTTATCCCAGTGAAATGGTATTTTATGAGGCGCCGACTATTAAACTGTTGTTTTATCAGATTGATGGCAGCGATAAATTGCTTGAAGGGCGTTTGAGTTGTACCAAGGGGCCGGTGACTGACGCGGTGTTTGCCGATGTTTCTAAACTGGTCACCCGGCAAGAGTCATTCTCGGTCTTTCAGGGCGCTTATGAGCGCTGGTTACCTGAATATCTGCTCGGCCCATATCGGCAGCAGTTAGCGCAACTGCGTAAGGCTAAGTTTTAATGGTGCAGCAATAATTTCACCGCAGCCTTGTAGGGCGGGTGCAACCCGCATATTCCACCCTAATATTTATGCGTAATACTCCGCGTTACTCATCTGCCATGCGGGTTTCACCGGCCTTACGGCTTTACTTGATGAGCCTCAATCATCCCGCGTCAGCACTTCCAGCAACTCGATCTCGAAGATCAGGTTCGAATGGGGCTTGATGTGCTCGCCCATTTGCCGCTCGCCATAGGCCAGGTGCGCCGGCACCCGCAGTTGGCGTTTGCCGCCGACGCGCATGCCCAGCAGGCCCTGATCCCAGCCCTTGATCACCCGGCCCGTGCCGATCACGCACTGGAAGGGCTTGCCACGCTCATAGGAGGAGTCGAACACGCTGCCGTCCTCCAAGGTGCCGCGGTACTGGGTGGTGATCAGGGCGCCTTTGACCACCGCTTTACCGTCGCCCAGTTGCAGTTCTATGACCTGTAATTCGTCGTGCATTGCTCATTCTCCTTTAGCTGTGGGCGCTGTTGGCCAGGGTTTAGTCGGCGATCGGCAGGGTCAGGCTTTCCTTCACCTCTTCCATGACGATATAGCTCTTCGACTCGCGCACATGGGGCAACTTCAAGAGGATGTCGCCGAGCAGTTTGCGGTAGGAGGCCATTTCGTTGATGCGCGCTTTGACCAGGTAGTCGAAGTCGCCGCTGACCAGATGGCATTCCAGTACGTGGGGCAACTTCAGCACCGCGCGGCGGAACTCCTCAAAAGTATCGCCGGATTTGTAATCCAGGCTGATCTCGACAAACACCAGCAAGTTGGCCTTCAGCTGTTGCGGGTTGAGGCGGGCGAAGTAACCCAGGATAAAGCCGTCGCGTTCCAGCCGGCGGACCCGTTCGGTGCAAGGGGTGGTCGACAGGCCGACCCGTTCGCCGAGGTCGGTAAAGCTGAGGCGACCGTCGGCTTGCAGCTCTCGTAAAATATTTCGGTCTATCTTGTCCAGCTCGCGACGGCTCTGGTGTTGGGTGCGCATGGGGAATCTGCCTCCGTGAACTGGGTGATTGCCGAGATTTCCCCTCGAATATAGCTGTTTAAACAGTGAGTTTCACTGCTTGAGGCTTTTTATACTGAGCAGCATCTACGCTCAGAATAACAAACGCCTGCGGCCGTGCCGCAGCAATGGAGACGAACATGCGCGTCATGGTGCTTGGTAGCGGTGTGATTGGTACCGCCAGTGCTTATTATCTGGCTCGGGCCGGCTTTGAAGTGGTGGTGGTCGATCGCCAGGACGGCCCGGCGCTGGAGACCAGTTTTGCCAACGCCGGGCAAGTCTCGCCCGGTTATGCCTCGCCCTGGGCCGCGCCCGGTGTGCCGCTGAAAGCCATCAAGTGGCTGCTGCAAAAGCATGCGCCGCTGGCGATCAAGGCCACCGGTGACCTCGACCAGTACCTGTGGATGGCGCAAATGCTGCGCAACTGCACCGCCAGCCGTTACGCGGTGAACAAGGAGCGCATGCTGCGGTTGTCCGAGTACAGCCGTGATTGCCTGGATGAGCTGCGCGCCGAGACCGGCATCAGCTACGAGGGCCGCACTCTGGGCACCACCCAGCTGTTCCGCACCCAGGCGCAGCTGGACGGCGCGGCCAAAGACATCGCCGTATTGCAGCAATCCGGCGTGCCCTATGAATTGCTCGACCGCGCCGGTATTGCCCGCGTCGAGCCGGCCTTGGCGGCCGTGACCCATAAGTTGGCCGGCGCCCTGCGCCTGCCCAATGACCAAACCGGCGACTGTCAGATGTTCACCACCAAGCTGGCGCAGATGGCCGCGGATCTAGGGGTGGAGTTCCGCTTCGGGCAGAACATCGAACGGCTGGATTTTGCCGGCGACCGGATCAATGGCGTGTATATCGATGGCAAGCTGGAAGTGGCCGATCAGTATGTGTTGGCGCTGGGCAGCTACAGCCCGCAACTGCTCAAACCGCTGGGCATCAAGGCGCCGGTTTATCCGCTGAAGGGTTACTCGCTGACGGTGCCTATCACCAATCCAGCCATGGCACCGATGTCGACTATTCTCGATGAGACCTACAAGGTCGCCATCACCCGTTTCGACCAGCGCATCCGCGTCGGCGGCATGGCGGAAATCGCCGGCTTCGACCTGTCGCTCAATCCCCGTCGCCGGGAAACCCTGGAGATGATCGTCGGCGACCTCTACCCGCGAGGCGGCGACCTGCAACGCGCGGAGTTCTGGACCGGCCTACGTCCGGCCACCCCGGATGGCACGCCGATAGTCGGGGCCACCAAGCTGCGCAACTTGTTCTTGAACACCGGGCACGGCACCCTAGGCTGGACCATGGCCTGCGGTTCGGGACGTTTGCTGGCAGATTTGATCGCCAATAAACGCCCGCAAATCAGCGCCAGTGGTTTGGATATTTCCCGTTACAGCACCCCAGTCGAGAGTTCAAAACATGCCCATCCAGCGCCTGCACACTAATCAACGTATGAGTCAGGTGGTGGTGCATAACGGCACCGTCTACCTGGCCGGTCAGGTCGGCGAGGACATGGGCGCTGGCATTGCCCAGCAAACCCGCGAAACCCTGGCCAGCATCGAGCAGCTGCTGCATGAAGCCGGTAGCGACAAGACCCAGATTCTTTCGGTGACCATCTATTTGAAGGACATCGAAGCGGACTTTGCCGGCATGAATGAGGTGTGGGACCAGTGGTTGCCACAAGGCACCGCCCCGGCCCGCGCCACCGTGCAGGCGCCGCTGTGCGAGCCGGAAATTCTGGTTGAGCTGTCGGTGATTGCGGCGTTGAAATAAGCTTGCTTGACATTGGTGGCCTCTTCGCTGCGCTCATGAGTCCGCCCTACGTCCATGTTATTGCCATATGCCCGACATCATTTATTAATCCGATAGAAGTCCATCCCCATGCGTCCCGCTCGCGCGTTAATTGATCTGCAAGCCTTGCGTCACAACTATCAACTGGCCCGCAGCGCCAGTGGCAGCAAAGCCCTGGCGGTGGTCAAGGCCGATGCCTATGGGCATGGCGCCTTGCCCTGCGCCCAGGCGTTGGCGGCCGAGGCCGACGGCTTTGCCGTGGCCTGCATCGAGGAAGCGCTGGAGCTGCGTTACGGCGCCATCGCTAAACCTATCCTGTTGCTGGAAGGCTTTTTTGAAGCGGCCGAGCTTGAGCTGATCGACCAGCATGAGTTCTGGTGCGTGGTGCATTCGCTGTGGCAGGTCGAGGCGATTGAGCGCGCGCGGCTGCGCCGGCCGTTGACGGTGTGGCTGAAACTCGACTCGGGCATGCACCGGGTCGGCCTTTCGCCTGTCGACTATCAGGCGGCCTATCGGCGTCTGCAGGCCTGCGGCCAGGTCGGTAAAATCGTCTTGATGAGCCATTTTGCCCGTGCCGATGAGCTCGATTGCCCGCGCACCGCCGAGCAGTTGGCGCTGTTCAATGCCGCGCGGGAAGGCTTGGCCGGCGAGATCAGCCTGCGCAATTCACCGGCCATTCTTGGTTGGCCCCAGGTGGCGTCGGCCGAGCCGGCCAGTGATTGGGTGCGCCCCGGCATCATGCTCTACGGCGCCACCCCGTTCGGCGAGCCGCAAGCCTTGGCCGCGCAACTGCAGCCGGTGATGACCCTGGAATCGAAAATCATCAGCGTGCGTGAGCTGGCCGCTGGCGAGCCGGTCGGTTATGCCGGCAACTTCGTCACCGAGCGGCCGAGCCGGGTCGGGGTGGTCGCCATGGGCTATGCCGACGGTTACCCACGGCATGCGCCGACCGGCACGCCGGTCAGTATTGACGGCCAGTCTGGGCGCCTGATCGGCCGGGTGTCGATGGACATGCTCTGCGTCGATTTGACCGATTTACCCGCCGCCAGGCTCGGCAGCCGGGTCGAGTTGTGGGGCAAACAAGTGCTCGCCAGCGAGGTGGCGGCACGGGCGCAGACCATTCCTTATCAGCTTTTTTGCAATCTGCGCCGGGTGCCGCGCGTCTATTCCGGGCGTTAATCGGCAGCCGAGCGGAATCCGCATCTGAAGTGTTGTAAATACTGAACACTGTTGCCATGATAGCGGCACTTTTCGCTCCCGCTATAGAGGTACTCCAACATTGGACGTCGGTATTCGACTGCAGACCATTCGCAAGCTCAAGGGCCTTTCCCAGCGTGAACTCGCCAAACGGGCAGGGGTTACCAATAGCACTATCTCGATGATCGAGAAAAACAGCGTCAGCCCCTCGATCAGTTCGCTGAAGAAAGTGCTCGGTGGCATTCCAATGTCGATGGTCGAGTTCTTTGCCAGTGAGTCAGACGGCGATGATGCGGTACAGATCGTCTACAAAGCCGACGAGTTGCTGGAGTTGTCCAGCGGTGCGGTGAGCATGAAACTGGTCGGCAAGGGCCATCAGGTGCGGGCCTTGTCGTTTCTCGATGAAACCTATCCGCCAGCGTCCGATACCGGTGCCGAGATGCTTAACCATATCGGTGAAGAAGCCGGTGTCTTGGTTGAAGGCCGGCTAGAACTGACGGTGGGCAGCGAGGTGTTTATCCTCGAGCCGGGCGACAGCTACTACTTCGAGAGCAGCAAGCCCCATCGCTTTCGCAATCCGTTCGACCAGCCTGCGCGGCTGATCAGCGCCACTACTCCGGCTAACTTCTAACCCCGGCTGACTATCGACTGCGCCTAGCCTGAGCTGCGCTCGCAACGATCTTGGGTCGGTTTTACTTTTTTCGAGCCGCTGCCAGCGAAATAACCCTGCGACACTTTGGGTTGTTTCGGCGCGCAGGGCTTATCGCTATACTGCTCAAGCTCGCGCATACCGTGGTCGCGGGCCTGACTAGCCACGATGAGGGTGTACGCGTGAATCTGATTAAAAAAATTCTGACTGCACAAGTTGCTGTTTTGGCTCTGTTGGCAGTAAGTGCGCCGGCTTTTGCTGCTGATGCGTTGCAGAAAAAAGATGACGCCATCGTTGAGCGGATCAAACCGGTTGGCCAGGTTTGCATTACTGGTGAAGAGTGCAAAGGCGTTGGTGCCGTTGCAGTTGCTGCTGCCGGCCCGGCGCTGACTGGCGCCGAAGTTGTGGCCAAATACTGCGGCGCTTGCCACACCGCTGGCGTTCTGGGTGCACCGAAGATCGGTGACGGCGCAGCCTGGAAGACCCGTGCTGGCGCGGCCGGCGGCCTCGATGGCTTGCTCAAGCATGCGATTGCCGGCATCAACGCCATGCCGCCTAAAGGCACTTGCGCCACCTGCTCGGACGACGAGTTGAAAGGCGCCATCAAGCAGATGTCCGGCCTGTAAGTTAAGCCGGAATAAAAAAACCGCCCTCGGGCGGTTTTTTTGTGGCTTGCCATCCATGGCAGCCACCTTTCGGGCCGTCGCCCGGCGGTTAGCAGGCCGTTGAAAAACGTAGGCGAGGCAGCCGAGACAAGGCAAAAACAGGCGAAAAAGCGGAGTTTACGTG
>MHZN01000293.1 GCA_001830395.1 Pseudomonadales bacterium RIFCSPLOWO2_12_59_9
ACCAACTGCCGCCCATCGACCTGATTCTGGTCAGCCACAACCACTACGACCACCTCGACCTTTACAGTTTGCGGCAACTGGCCGAGCGCTTCCCCCAGGCCCAGGTGGTCACCGGTTTGGGCAATGCCGGGCTGATCAGGGAGTGCGGGCATAACCGCATCACCGAACTGGATTGGTGGCAGAGTTTGCCGCTGAACGACGCCCTCACTCTGCACGCGGTGCCGGCGCAGCACTGGTCGGCCCGCGCCCGTCACGACACCAACCGCAGCCTGTGGCTGGGCTTTGTGCTGGAATCCGCCGAAGGCCCAGTATTGTTCCCCGGCGACAGTGGCTTGGGCCCCGAATTTGGCCTGATTCAGCAGCGCTTTGGCCCCCTGCGCTTTGCCGCCCTGCCGATTGGCGCCTATGCGCCGCGCTGGTTTATGCGCGACAACCATATGAACCCGGATGACGCCGTGCAGGCGCACCAGCAGCTGGCCTCGCAGTGCAGCATGGCGATTCACTTCGGCACCTTTAACCTGAGTGACGAAGAGCAGTTCGCCCCAACCCAAGAGCTGACTCAGGCCCTGCTTGCGCGACAAGTGCCGGCGGCGCAATTTCGCGCACCCAAGCCCGGCGAGCAGTGGTTGGTGCCGGCCTTGCAAAGCCAATCAACGCTGTCAGCTCAACGGGCTTCCAGAACCGCCCCACTTAACCGGCATACATGCGAATTTTGCCGCGCGGCGACAACATCGCCGAGGGAGTCATGCCCAGAATGCTGCGAAAGGTGCGGCTGAAATGCGCCGAATCGGTAAAGCCGGCCTCCAACGCCGCAGTGGTCAGCGACAATCCGCGGGTCACCCCGACGGCGGTGACGAACAGCCGGTGCCATTGCCGGTAGCGGCGAATCGGCACACCCAAGGTGTCTTTGAATAACTGCGACAAGCGCGGCTCGGACAAGTCGACCTGGGCGGCCAGGTAGCGTGCGGAAAGATTATTCGAGACATCGCGCTTGATCAGCTCCACCACCCGAAGAATCCGCGGATCAATTTTCAGCACTGACGCATCCGCGCTGCTTGTCCCAAGTAACTGCTCAATCAAGGCGTAAGCCTGCTCTGGGGTGGCGGCCTCCTGCAGCAAATCCAGGTGCCGTGCTATCCAGCCAGTCTCCTGCTCAAGCTCCACGAACAGCCCCGCCTCTTGCCGGGCCATGCGCCCACGCAAGCTGCCAAAGTCCGCGCCAAAAGGATCCAGGTACCAGACCACCAGACGGTTTTGCCCTGGCTGTAAACGCACTCGACTGCCGGCCGGCAGTAAGGCACTGCGACAGTGAACCAGCTCCCCGGCCGACTCCAGTACGAACTCATGATCGAGGCCAAGCACCAAGGTGGCGGCCGCCTGCGAGAGTTCTAGCAACTCGGCCAGAGGCCCGAGAAAGAGGGTGCGCAGATCCCACAGATAGAGCAACGACGATTGATTGACCAGCGGCATGGGGGCAAATCCTGCAGGGGCGATCAGCCCGGGGCTGTCGACCTTATTGTTGTCTTGCGCCCATCGTGGGCGCATCAAGCACTGCAGTAAAGCACCAGCCGCCAGCTTTGCTTAGCCAGTGCACAGCCGCTACAGGTTCATCGGTTCTTACAAGTCAGCCCGCTACCGACGTGCTCTGATAACGGTCACCTCGCGTCGGCAGTACGAGGCCTAAACAATAAAAATAATGATAGGAATGCCAACATGAAAAAGCTTTTTGCTGTTTCGCTGCTCACCCTCGGGCTCGGTTTGGGTTTTAACCCAGCCAGCCAGGCCGCCACCACCGAGGCCCAAACCAAAAACCCGATAGTGCTGGTGCCGGGCATTTTTGCCTTCGACAGCATTGCCACCATCGACTACTGGTACAAAATCCCCGCCGCACTGCAAAGCCAAGGCGCCACCGTCTATGTGCCGAAAATCAACGCCTTCGACAGCTCGGCCAAACGCGGCGAAGCGCTGATCGCTCAGCTGGATAACATCCGCGCCACTTCCGGCGGCAAGATCACTAAGTTCAACCTGATGGGCCACAGCCAGGGCGGCATCACCGTGCGCTATGTGATGAATACCCGACCGGATCTGGTCGCCTCCGTCACCACCATGCACAGCCCGCACAAAGGCTCGCCGCTGGCCGACCTGGTCACCGGTGTAGCGCCGCCCGACAGCCTACAAGGGGTCGCCTTTGACGTGTTTGCCAATGCCGTTGGTGACTTGGTCAATCTGCTGTCGAACAACAAAAAGAGTCCGGCGGATGTGCGCGCCATGCTCGCCGAGTTCAACAAAACCGGTGCCGCGGCCAACAACCAACGCTACCCCATTGGTATCCCCACCACGGCCTGCGGTGCGGGCGCTGAAACGGCCAACATCGCCGGCAACAACATTCGTCTGTACTCCTGGAACGGCACCTCGCCGCTGACCAATGTGCTGGACATCTCCGACGCGCTGTTCGGCATCTCCCGTTTTGCCTTCAGCGAAGCCAATGACGGGGTCACCGGTAAGTGCTCCAGCCACTTCGGCAAGGTGCTCAAAGACGACTACCGGATGAACCACCTGGACACCACCAATCAGATCTTCGGTGCCGTTTCATTGTTTGAAACCAACCCGAAAACCCTGTTTCAAAGCCACGCCAGCCGCCTGAAAAGCCTCAGTCTGTAACACCGACCGGCCAGGAAGAAAGGCCCCGCACGCGGCAGCGCTCCCTTCTTCCTGACCCGGCATATCTGCCCGACTAAACGCGTTGTGTGCCCTCGCGCATAACAACGGGCGAAATCATCGGTTCATACAAGCCAGCCAACAAGCGCCGTGCTTTTATCGCCACAGCCCGCGTCGGCAGTACGAGGCCTTAACAATAAAAATAATGATAAGGATGCCAAGATGAAAAAGCTTTTTGCCGTTTCGCTCCTGACCCTTGGGCTGGGGCTTAGCCAAGCCAGCCAAGCCGGACTGTTCTCTAGCCTGTTCAGCAATACCCAGTCGCAGACCAAAAATCCGATCGTGCTGGTGCCGGGCATTTTTGCCTTCGACAGCATCGCCGGTATCGATTACTGGTACAAAATTCCGGCAGCCTTGCAAAGCCAAGGCGCCACAGTTTTTGTGCCGAAGATCAACGCCTTCGACAGCTCGGCCAAACGCGGCGAGGCCTTGATCGCCCAGCTGGATAACATCCGCGCCAGCTCCGGCGGCAAGATCACTAAGTTCAACCTGATGGGTCACAGCCAGGGCGGCGTGACCGCGCGCTATGTGATGAATGTGCGCCCCGACCTGGTCGCCTCCGTCACCACCATGCACACGCCGCATAAGGGCTCACCGGTGGCTGACTTGGTCACCGGCATAGCGCCTGCAGGCACCCTGCAAGGGGTGGCCTTTGATGTGTTTGCCAATACCGTTGGCAACCTGGTCAACCTGCTGTCGAACAATAAAAAGAGCCCCTCGGACATTCGCGCCATGCTCGCCGAGTTCAACAAAACTGGAGCGGCCGCCAATAACCTGCGCTACCCGATTGGCATCCCCACCACCGCCTGTGGCGCCGGCCCAGAAACAGCCAGCATCGCCGGCAACAGCATCCGCCTGTACTCCTGGAGCGGCACCGCGCCGATGACCAACCTACTGGATCTCTCCGACCCGCTGTTCGGCATCACCAGCCTGGCCTTCAGCGAGGCCAATGACGGCGTCACCGGACGCTGCTCCAGCCACTTCGGCAAGGTGCTCAAGGACAATTACCGGATGAACCACATCGACATCAACAATCAGATTTTCGGCCTGGTCTCGTGGTTTGAAACCAACCCCAAGACCCTGTTCCAGAACCACGCCAACCGCCTGAAGAACCTCAGTCTGTAAAACATCTGACAATCCAGGATGGGGAAAACCGCACTAGCGCCCCATCCTGGTCGCACTGTCTTGGCTGGAGAAGATAAATGCCCATCAGTTTTCCCCGACTGGCCGCAACCACCTGCTGCCTGGCCCTGCTTGCCGTCGGCATAGGTTTTTTTACCCCTGGGGGTATTAACCCGCCAGCAAGCCTGACGGCAACCGCCGAGAAGGCCGAACAGGTGCGCAGTATCAATCGCCAACTCAGCCAGCAACCGGCCGCCCAACTGACCACCCCCGGGGCGCTGCCGCCGTCATTGCAAGGCGCCAGCCATGGCATTCGTTTGCAGGTCGACGGCAACGGCAAACTGCTGCTGGACCCGCAATTACTGCAATTATTCGATTTCTACTTCAATGCCATCGACGAAGAGCCGGTGGCGAAAATATTGCTGCGCATTCACAACGACCTGGCCAGCCAGGTGCAAGGCCAAGCGTTGGCACAAGCCCGTGACCTGCTCAAGCGCTACCTCGACTACCGGCTGGCCATGCTCGACCTGCCCAAAGGCAATTCTGCGCCGACCGCCGCCGCGTTTGGCCAGCACCTGCAAGCCATGGCGCAACTGCGCGGGCAGTACTTCAGCGCGGAGGAAAACCAGGCGTTCTTCAGCAGCGATGTCAGCCAAGACCAGTTTATGCTCGCTCAGCTGAGCCTTAATGAGCGCGCCTTGAGCCCCGAGGAACACCGCGCGCAACTGGCCCTATTGGAAGCCCAGTTGCCGCCTGAGCAACGCGCCGTGCGCCAACAGGTCAGCCGTGATGGCGAGCTGTACGAGACCACCGAAGCCATGCGCCAGGCCGGTGCCAGCGAAGATGAGATTTACCAAGTACGCGCCAACACCCTCGATCCGCAAGCCGCCAGTGAGCTGCAAAAGCTCGACGCCCAACGCCGCGACTGGCAGGCCCGCCTGCAGGCCTATGCCCAGGCACGCAACAGCCTGCGCCAATCGGGGCTGAGCGCCACCGACCAGCAAAGCGCCATCAACAACCTGCAAGCCGCCAGTTTCAATGAGCTGGAGCGCAAACGGGTGAGCGCTCTGGATGCGGAGTTGTAAGGCGGGTTTCGTGGCGTGCATGCGGTGCCGGCGCGCTTGAACGACACGTCGAGTGAACGCGCGGCCCGCTCGGTTTAGACTGGTCCGACCGCCCACTCTGGAGCATCGGCATGTCGCCACCTCGTCTATCGCAGTTTTTAGTCGCCGGCCTCGCGCTCGGCGCACTCGCCACTGGCGCCCAGGCGCTTGAACTGAGCAGCCCGGATATCCGCGATGGCTCCCCGCTGAACGCCGCACAGGTGTACTCGGGTTTTGGCTGCAGCGGCGGCAATCAATCCCCGGAGCTGCACTGGCAAGACGCACCGGCCGGCACCCAGAGTTTCGCCCTCACGGTTTACGATCCCGATGCACCGACCGGCAGTGGCTGGTGGCATTGGACAGTGTTCGACATCCCCGCCAGTAGCAACCAACTGCCGCGCGGCGCCACAGCCAAAAACCTACCGGCCGGTAGCCAGCAAGGTCGTAACGACTATGGCAGCCAAAGCTTCGGCGGCGCCTGCCCTCCCGCTGGTAACCCGCCGCACCGTTACATCTTCACCCTACATGCGCTGAAAGTACCAACTCTTGAGGCTCCGCCCGGCGCCAGCGCGGCGCTGCTCGGTTACTTGATCAACAACAGCCGCCTAGCCAGTGCCACGCTAACGCCAGTGTACGGTCGCTAAGCCTGACGACGGCTGAGCGCTTGCCGACCGATCTAACTGGGCGGCAAGCGGCCCAGGCGTTGTGCGCCCGCAATCGCCTGAGTAAAAACCACCCTGGCGAGATAAGGCGCTTATACAGGCAGTCGCTATCGCCATTCAGCAGCCATCCCTCATAGCTAAACAGTCTTAGCTCAAAGCTCACTCAGCCCACACTGTTTATGAGGCTTAAGTCTTTGCGCGGCTGCTGGGAGTAACGATCATGCACAATCTGAAAGTGGTTCATCGGCTATTTATTTTGATCGTCATTCCGCTGCTCGCCCTGCTCGGGGTGTTGCTGCTGGCCATCAGCGGCTTTAGCCGCATCGATGCCGGTGTCGGCAGTTTGTATAACGACCGTGTGCTGCCCTTGCAGCAGCTCAAGATGATCAGCGACTACTACGCGGTGAATATCATCGATGCGGTGAATAAAGCCGATAACGGCATTTTCACCCGCGATCAGGCGCTGCAAAACATCAATACCGCCCAGGCGCAAATCGAGAAGAACTGGCAAGCCTATATGGCCACCCAGCTGACCGAGCGCGAAAGCCAACTGGCCGAACAGGCGCGACTCAACTTCATCCCCGCCAACCAAGATCTGCAGCGCCTGAGCAGTTTTCTGCAGGGCGCCGGCAGCGATCTCAAGGGCCAATTGAACGCCTTCAACGGCCCGTTGTATAAGAGCATCGACCCGATCAGCACCAGCATTGGCGAGCTGATTCAGCTGCAGTTAGACGAAAGCAAAATTGTTCGCGATGAGACCACGGCGGTGTATCACACGGTGCGCAACCTGATGCTCAGCGTTGTGCTGTTGTTTGCCGCTGCCAGCCTGCTCGGCGGCTGGTGGGTGGCGGGCAGCATCAGTCGGCCGATGGACATCCTGCTTAAAGCCCTACGCCGCGCCGATCAAGACGCCGACCTCAGCGCTCAAGTCGATATCCTCGGGCGCAATGAAATCAGCGGCGTGGCCGCCGCCTACAACAGCATGCTGCAACGCTTCAGCGAGGTGATCGAGGCACTGCAAGGACTGACCGCACAGATCGCCAGCCAGAGTGAGGAACTGAGCGCGGTAACCATACAAACCCGCCAGGATGTCGAGCGCCAACAACACGAAACCGACCAGGTCGCCACGGCCACCACAGAGATGGCCGAAACCATTCAGGAGGTTGCCCGTAATGCCGCCAACGCCGCCCAAGCGGCGCAAAGCGCCGATCACGAGGCCGAGAGCGGCGAGCAAATCGTCAACCACACCCTGCAGGCGGTCTCGGCCTTGTCCAGCGAGCTGGAGCACACCGCCGCCCTGATCAACGAGGTCGAAAGCGCCAGCAACTCCATTGGCAGCGTGCTTGAAGTGATCCGCAGCATTGCCGAACAAACCAACCTACTGGCCCTCAACGCTGCCATCGAAGCCGCGCGGGCCGGCGACCAGGGCCGTGGTTTTGCGGTGGTGGCCGACGAGGTGCGCAACCTGGCCAAACGCACCCAGGAGTCGACCGCCGAAATCGACAACATGATCCTGCGTCTGCAACGCGGCGCCCATGATGCCGTGCAAGCCATGCACAACGGTCAAAGCAAGGCCCGGCAAACAGTCACCGAGGCCAACCAGGCGGATCAGGCGCTGCACAACATCCGCCACGCGGTGGACACCATCATGGCCATGAACACCCAAATCGCCAGCGCCACCGAGCAACAAACCGCCGTCGCCCACGAGATTAACCGCAACCTAGTGGCCATCCATGACGTTGCCGTGACCACCCAGCAAGCGGTCAGTCACATCGACCAAAGCAGCCATTCACTGGCGCAAATCGTCGTGCAACTGCTCAGCATGACCGGCCGTTTTCGACTCAAGTCGGCGCGCTAAACTCCGCGAGCCATACCGGCCGCTGGCCAGGGCCGAGTCTTGAGCGCCAATGCCTGCACACTAACTACGGCTAAGGTCGGCGATGACCTGGGTTTAAAACCACGCGCAAAGGGAGTCGGCTCTGCCACAAGCCCATCTTTGGTTGCTGGCCAGCATTGGACTAGACCAATTACACTCAGAACCTTCCCTTCGTGAACAGAGCATCGCTATGCAGAGCAAGATCAGGGCGACACTGGCAGCGCTAGCGCTTGGCCTATTCAGCAGCCAAAGCCCGGCGGCCATCGATATCTCCCTGCAACATTTGCAACAGAGCGAGGTGGCCCTGTTCCGCGCCGGCACCGACCTGTTTATGCATCGCGGCGAAGGCCGCACTCAAGAGCAGGCCAGCCAGGTGGATAGCGATCTCAAGGCGCTCAATCAGCACCTGAGTGATCTGCAGCAGCTGCCCTTGTCGCCGCTGGCGCAACAAGCCATGACGGCGACTCAGCCGTTGCTGGCCAATTTCGACAGCCGGGTGCGGCAGACTCTGGCCTACGCGCCGAGCGAGGCGGACTTACCCTGGGAAGCCAATTTCGAATACAGCAAGGCGCAATATGCGCTGTGGATGGCCCTGCAAGATGTCGGCAGCGCCCTTGAGCAAACCCACGGCAGCAACCTGAATGCCGCCGATAAGCTGTTGCTCAAACTGCCCGGTGAAGTCCAATCATTGGCGACCCGCTACGTGGCCCGCGCCTATATCGGCGACATCGAAACCCCCGCCGAGCAACAACAGCTGTATATCGCCCAGGATATCGACCTGCTGGCCAAGAGCGTCAACACCGACCTGCTTGCACTGCAGAGCTTGCTGACCGACGCCGACGATCAAGCCAAACTCAAGCAAATCCAGGTCCGCTGGCAGTTTATCTATGGCCGCCTGCTCGACTACACAAACAACCTGACGCCCCTGATGATCGAACGCCATGCCGCCGATGTCGCGACCCGCTTGCTCACGCTTGAGTAGGCTCTGTCCCAGTTACGTGTTGCGCCAAAGCTGTAGCTCTTTGTAGGGGCTTTAGCCGCGACCAGCGTTGCCAAACGGCTCGCTGATTCAGGGCTTACCCCGCATTAAGCCGCGCAGCACGCGTAGACTCCCGGCCTTGGCCGGGTCGTGGTCACAGCCGAAAGCTGCCCATCTGCCGGGCTAAGTCTTCGGCCAAATGACGCAGGGTCTGGCAGTCTTGCCGGCCGCGATGCACTTCATCGGCGGTGGCGTGGGCCAAGTCGGCAATCCCCTGGACATTGCGATTAATCTCTTCAGTCACCGAAGACTGCTCCTCGGTGGCAGTGGCGATCTGATGGTTCATGTCGCTGATGCGCTCGACCTGATCGGTGATGGCCCCCAGCGAGCCGCCCGTGCGCTGGCTCGACTCAACCCCGGCGCTGGTCGCCGACTGGCTGGCCTGCATCGAGGTCACGGCGGTGCCGGCGCCCTGCTTGAGGCGCAAAATCATCTGTTGGATTTCGCCGGTCGAGGACTGGGTGCGACTGGCCAAGGTACGCACCTCGTCGGCCACCACAGCAAAACCACGGCCCAATTCACCGGCCCGTGCGGCTTCAATAGCGGCGTTCAGGGCGAGCAAATTGGTCTGCTCGGAAATGCCGCGAATCACCGCCAGCAC
>MHZN01000294.1 GCA_001830395.1 Pseudomonadales bacterium RIFCSPLOWO2_12_59_9
ACGCTGAAAGCTATCTAAGCACCACACCTTTACCATTCGACGGGGCGCTTAATGCGCCCCGCGTCATAACGGGCGGCGTCATGCTCAACAAATTCCCCCTCTGGAAGTACCTGCTGATCCTGGCTGTGCTGGCAATCGGCTTTCTCTATTCCGCACCCAATCTGTATCCAGACGATCCGGCCATCCAGATCAGTGGCAATAGCACGGCCATGCAGGTTCAGCAGGCCGATCTGGACCGCGCCAGCCGCGCTTTGCAAGAAGCTGGCATTGAGGTCAAGGCCTCCAGCGTTGCAGCGCAAGGTCGCGCCGGTTTGCTGCGTTTGACCCAGCAAGCGGATCAGCTGCCAGGCAAAGATGTGGTGCGCAAAGCGCTTGGCGAGGAGTTCGTGGTCGCACTGAACCTCGCGCAAACCACGCCGGATTGGTTGCGTAACCTGGGTGCCGTGCCGATGAAGTTGGGTCTGGACCTCTCGGGTGGTGTGCACTTTCTGATGGAAGTGGACATGGACAAGGCCCTGGATGCGCGGCGCAAGGTCTATGAGGGGGAGGTCAAGAGCCTGCTGCGCAAGGAGCGCGTGCGCTATCGCAGCCTGCCGGAACTCAATGGCGCGATTCAGCTTGGCTTTGTCGACGAGGCCACGCTGGAGAAGGCTCAGCAGCTGATCCGTAAGGAGTTCAACGACTTCGAGCTGATCACCGCTGAGCGTAATGGTCTGCAGGTGCTGCGGCTGTCGTTGAGCCAGGCCAAGATCGCCGAGATTCGCGAGTACTCGATCAAGCAGAACCTGACCACGGTGCGCAACCGGGTCAATGAACTGGGCGTGGCCGAGCCGCTGGTCCAGCGCCAGGGCGCCAACCGCATCGTGGTCGAGCTGCCGGGCGTGCAGGACACCGCCGAAGCCAAGCGTATCCTGGGCAAGACCGCGAACCTGGAGTTCCGCCTGGCGGCCGAGCCGGATGCCTCCAGGGCCGCCACCGAGAGCTTCGAATTCCGCGAGGAGGGCCGTCCGCCCGCGCAGCTGGAGCGTGACCTGATCATCACCGGTGACCAGGTGACCGATGCCCAGGCCAGCTTCGATGAGAATGGCAGTCCGCAGGTCAATATCCGTCTGGATGGCCGTGGCGGCGACCTGATGAGCCGTGCCACCCGCAATAACGTCGGGCGCAGCATGGCGGTGATCTTTATCGAGCAGAAGCCGGTTACCCGCTATGTTCGTAAGGTCGTCGAGGGCGTCGAGAAAGAGGTCGAACTGCAGACCTTCGTCGAAGAGAAGAAGATCATCAGCCTGGCGACCATCCAGTCGGCGCTGGGCAGTCAGTTCCGTATCACCGGCCTGGATGGCCCGGGAGAGTCGACCGAGCTAGCGCTGTTGCTGCGTGCCGGTGGTTTGGCCGCGCCCATGTACTTCGCCGAGGAGCGCACCATAGGCCCGAGCCTGGGGGCGGACAATATTGCCAAGGGCGTCGATGCCTCGCTGTGGGGCATGCTCTTCGTGTCGCTGTTTATGATTGCCATCTACCGCGTCTTCGGGGTGCTGGCAACCCTTGCCTTGGGTTTGAACATGGTGCTGTTGTTGGCGCTGATGTCGTTGCTCAGTGCCACCCTGACCCTGCCGGGGATCGCCGGTATCGTCCTGACCATGGGTATGGCGGTGGATGCCAACGTGCTGATCTTCTCGCGCATTCGCGAGGAAATCGCCAATGGCATGTCGGTACAGCGCGCCATTCATTAGGGATTCGATCGCGCCTACTCGGCGATTATCGACGGTAACCTGACCACGCTGTTGGTCGGTGGCATTCTGTTCGCCATGGGTAGCGGTCCGGTCAAAGGCTTTGCGGTGACGCTGTCGCTGGGCATCCTCACATCGATGTTCACTGCCATTCTGGTGACTCGTGCCATGGTCAACTTGAGCTTCGGCGGGCGTGACCTGAAGAAGTTGTGGATTTAAGGGGCTGAGATGAATCGTGTAATCAACTTTATGGGCGTGCGCCATATAGCGCTCGCCATTACTTTGTTGCTGACGCTTATCGCGTTGGGCAGTCTGGCCGTTAAAGGTTTGAACTTCGGTCTGGATTTTACCGGTGGTACGCAGATCGAACTGGCCTATGAGCAGCCGGCAGATCTTGGCAAAATTCGCCAACAACTGACCGGTGCCGGTTATGGCGATGCCGTGGTGCAGAGCTTTGGCGCTACTACCGAGGTGGTGGTGCGTATGCAGGGCGATGATCCAGATCTGGGCAATAAGGTCGCCGCTGTGTTGCAGCAGTCGGGTGACAAGCTGCAGGTTAAGAAGGTCGAGTTCGTTGGCCCGCAGGTCGGCGAGGAGCTGCGCGATCAGGGTGGTCTGGGCATGCTGCTGGCGCTGGGCGGCATCATGCTGTACCTGGCCTTCCGCTTTCAGTGGAAATTCTCCATAGGCGCCTTCGTCTCGTTGGTACACGACGTTATCGTCACCCTGGGTTTCTTGTCCTTCTTCCAGATCACCTTCGATCTGACGGTACTGGCGGCCTTGCTGGCGATCATCGGTTACTCGCTGAACGACACCATCGTGGTGTTCGACCGGGTGCGCGAGAATTTCCGGGTGCTACGCAAGACCAGCCTGATCGACAATATCAATATCTCCACCACGCAAACGTTACTGCGCACTATGGCCACCTCGGTTTCCACATTGCTGGCCATTGGTGCTCTGCTGGTCTTTGCCGGCGACAACCTGTTCGGTTTCTCCATCGCACTGTTTGTGGGGGTGTCGGTCGGTACCTATTCGTCGGTTTATATCTCCAACGCCGCGCTGATTTGGCTCGACCTGAAGGTCGATGACTTGATCCCTCCGGTGATGGCCGAAGAGGTCGATGAGCGCCCCTAAAACTGTGGGTTAGCTCGCAGTTGGCACGAATGGGCCGGGCAAGTGTTGAACTTGTCCGGCTTTTTTTCGTTCAAAAGGCATGAAAGTAGGCGTGATTAAGCGCCGGTGTTGCGGATTTAAGGAGGTGCTTATGAACAAGTCATTGCTGGTGGGTGCAGTCCTCGGTGCTGTAGGTGTTACCGCAGGCGGCGCTGTGGCCACCTACAGCCTGGTCAGTGCCCCGGAGTACGCCGAAGTGCTGGCGGTCAAGCCGGTCAAGGAAAGCATCAAGACGCCGAGCGAGGTCTGCGAGGAAGTGGCTGTGACTCGGCAGAAGCCGGTCCAGGATCAGCATCAGATTGCCGGTACGGCGATAGGGGCGGTGGTTGGCGGCTTGCTGGGTAATCAGGTCGGCAGCGGTAGCGGCAAGAAACTGGCGACGGTCGCGGGCGCCGTGGGCGGTGGCTATGCCGGCAACAAGGTGCAGGAGAATATGCAGGCAAATTCCACCTATACCACGACTGAAACGCGCTGCAAGACGGTGACCGATGTCAGTGAGAAGCTGGTGGGCTATGACGTCAAATACGAGCTGGACGGCAAGGTCGGCCGGGTGCGTATGGCCAGTGATCCGGGCGCTACTATCCCGGTTAAGGATGGTCAGTTGGTGTTGCCCGAGCAGACCCACTAACTCGGCCCAATAAAAAATTGCCTGGAGCAATTTTTAGCGTGAAAGAACCCGCCTGACAGGCGAACGCAAGCCTGCCGGTTGATCGGCAAGACGAACCGCTCGGGCGCTTAGGTTCAGCTCGGTAGATAGCCGAACTGAGGGTGTCCCGGATTATGTGTAAACGGGATTTCTATTAATCCTGCATCAATCGATCTTCGAACTGGATACTGAAGCGATTCAGGGCCGCTTTCCAGTCCCGTATCGGCATCGTCCACTTCTTGCTGATGTTGTTCAGCGCCAGATAAAACAGCTTGGTCACGGCCTCGTCAGTAGGGAATGAGGCCCGGGTCTTGATCACTTTGCGAAAACTCATGTTGATCGATTCGATGGCGTTGGTGGTGTAGATCACCTTGCGGATCTCGGCCGGATAGTCGAAGAACGGGATGACCCGTGCCCAGTTACGCCGCCAGGACAGCCCGATTGGGCGTTTGAGCGGAAGTATTAAAAGCAGCTCGACTGCTAAACTTATCCACAGTTGCTGATGCAGAAATCAGCAATCCGCCCTGGGTCAAATTTCAATCGACAGGGTGGGTCAATTTCCATTAGCGCCAACAACACAATGACATAAAGTGACAAATGCATGAACTTTTTCGCTCGTCACTTAAATGCGCAGGGCCTTGTCTTTGCCGCAGTCGATCCGCTATAAACGGCTGAAGCCATAGATGTTGCCCAATGAAAAATTATACCGCTGCCAATCACTATGTGACCGTCCTCCTTAAACAGGCGGCCGCCCATGGCGTTAATGCCGAGCAACTACTACGAGGCGCAGGCATTTCCGAGGAGATCCTGGGGAAACCCCAGGCCCGGATAGCCGTCGAGAAACTGGCCAAATTGGCACAAGGAATTTGGCATGCCATGCAGGATGAAAATATGGGATTCACCCCCCATCCCTGCAAACTGGGAACTTTCTATCTAATGGGTAAACTCGCTATCCACGAGCCCTGCCTAGAGAAAGCCCTAAAAATCGGTATCCGCTTCTATGATCTGGTGGAAGATGATTACCACCTTTGCCTAACGCATGAGGGAGACGAAGCCACCTTGAATTACTGCTTCCATCATCCAGAGTTGGATCCAGACCACTTCTTGGCTGAATTCACTATGATCGCGTGGCACCGCTTTGCCAGCTGGCTGGTAGGTAAGCATATTGTGCTTAGGCGCAGCACTTTCGTCTACCCTCGACCGCCTCATGTAGACGAGTACAAATTCCTCTTTCCTTGCGCCCATGAGTTCGCACAGTCGATCAACAGTCTGACTTTCCATAAGAAGTATCTCCTCCTGCCGATCGTCCAGACCGAGGAGTCGCTGAAAGAGTATTTCCGCAGGACGCCGGTAGATATTCTATTAGAACCAGAAAATGACGAAAGTTACACCACCCGAATCCGGCTGATGATCGAAACCACGGCTGAGAAGGGGTTTCCGGATTTCGAGACAGTAGCTGTTAGGCTCAACATGAGCCCCCAAACCCTCAGGCGTAGGCTGAAGGTGGAAGGCACTTCCTATCAAGGGATCAAGGATATCATTCGTCGTGATATCGCGATCTACCATCTGACTAAGCAAGGGCTGCCCGTCAGTGATATTGCTCTAAGGGTCGGCTTTACTGAGCCCGGCGCCTTTATCCGAGCCTTTAAGAGCTGGACCGGCGTCACCCCTGGAGATTATCGCCGCATCGATTAACGTGGAGCTTTTCCCTTTTCGACGGCCCCATCATTAAACCAACCTGTGGGGAGTGATGATCGAAGCGATCGATGCTCGGAAGCACGCGCTTGGCTCTCGTGCAGCGATGCGCTCCAAGGCCAAGTTAAGGAAACTTTGAACAAGTCAGTGCCCAATCGGGCATAGCCTGTACGGAGTTTCTCCAGCCGTCCACCGACTCCAGAGCAGACCACTTTTATAGTCCCTGTTCTTCGACGAACTCGGTGCATGGGCCAGCGCAGCATCGACTAGGGTGCCCTGGCGCAGCGATAGTCCATAGATAGATACACTCGCAGCATCGCTATCAGCGGGCAGGCCGGGCGGCCGCCTGCTCCTTTGAGGTAATGCGGCTCGATCAGCGCGAGCAGGCATTGCCACGGTACTACCTGGTCCATCTCGATCAAGAGGCGGTCTTTGCGGGTCTGCTTGCGCTTGCCGGCGTACTCGGCATCGGCAAAGGGCTCCTGTTTCATCGGGCGGCTCGGATCAGGGAAAGAGGATTGCACCAGAACTTGGAAGTCTTTTTCTGACTTCCCTTGGAAAGATACGACATATGCTCGCCGGTCCCTTGGTAGTTTCTGCATATTTATCTGTGCGTTTTCGCTATTGCGTGGAGGGGGAAAGGCTACTTAAATAAATTAACCGCAGACCGCTTCTTTAGAGGCCGATCTTCTCATCCTTGCATGATTTTGTTAGGCATGATTTTGTTAAGTGTGGTTGGGTTGCATGGAGGTTTAATGAGCGCTGAGCTTGTGGCGATATGAGCGACACCTTGGCTCTGCTGGAGTAAAGTAGATCTGTGCGCTTTAGGTAATAATTATAAAAGTATAGAGGTTTTGATGTATTTAACTCAGTCAATTAAGCGTAATGCCCAGCTCTATCCAAATAAGGTTTCAACTTTGTGCGGTGTTCGCCGCCGCACCTGGGTTGAACTAACTGAACGAGTGGCCAAGGTTGCTGGGGCGTTACATGAACAGGGGGTCAAATCTGGTGATCGGGTAGCTATTTTTGCCCTGAACTCTGATCGTTATTACGAAGCCTACTTTGCTGTGCCCTGGGCCGGTGGCGTACTGGTGCCTCTGAATATACGCTGGTCGGTCAATGAAAATGTCTACTCTCTAGAGGATTCCGGCAGCACGATACTGATCGTTGATGAGACTTTCAGAGAGACGGCCCGAGAGATTCTCGAGAAGACCGACTGTATCCAGACGATCATCTATGTCGGCGATGGCGAGACGCCGGAGGGAATGCTGAATTATGACGTAATCCTTGAGGCTGCCGAGCCAGCCGAGGATGCCATGCGCGGCTATACCGATCTGGCTGGGATCTTCTATACCGGCGGCACTACGGGTTTTCCCAAAGGGGTGATGCTGAGTCATACGAACATGTGCAGTTCGGGCTTGGCCGTGCGGGCCGCAGGCATGGCCGACCCAGGAAGCGTCTATCTGCATGCAGCTCCCATGTTCCACTTGGCGGACATGGGACTGGCCATGGCCCATTGGCTGGAGGGAAACACTCATGTGATCGTGCCCGCTTTCAGTCCGGAGCTTGTGCTGGATACCATCGAGCGCTGTCGCGTCACGCATGCGGTGTTGGTGCCCACCATGATCCAGATGATGGTCGATCATCCGACCATGAAGAAGAAGCGTGATCTGAGCTCCTTGAAGTCGGTCACATACGGGGCATCGCCGATTTCGGAGGCCGTTTTGGATCGTGCCATGGAGGCGTTGCCCGGCGTGGGTTTCTCGCAGGCCTACGGTATGACAGAACTCTCTCCCTTGGCCACTATCAATCCGGCTTACTACCACAGCGCTGAGGGGCGCAATCTGGGCAAACTGCGCGCGGCAGGGCGCGCAGGATTTTGTGTCGAACTACGCATTGTGGATGCCGCAGGGACTGAGGTGCCTCGTGGCACGGTGGGGGAGGTGATCGCGCGCGGGCCGAACGTGATGCAGGGATACTGGAACAAGCCCGAAGCCACT
>MHZN01000295.1:0-37494 GCA_001830395.1 Pseudomonadales bacterium RIFCSPLOWO2_12_59_9
TGACGATGTGCGGCGAGGTCTTGAGCGGGATGCGCGCGAAGTACATGCCGAATTCTTCCGACACGCGCACGTTCATCTGGTGATCCATCAGCCACATGGCGACCTGCGCGATTTGCGCCGGGAATTCCTCGATCTCGATGCCGTAGAACTGGTCTACGTCCACGCTGATTTCCTGGTGGATGTCGAGGAAGCGCGAGCCGGGGCCTTCATGCACGGTGCGCAGCACGTCCAGTTCCAGCTTGCGCAGTTCGCGGTAGGCGATCACCAGAAAATTGCCGCAGCCGCAGGCGGGATCGAAGAAGGTCAGCGTGCGCAGTTTTTTGTGGAACTCGAACAGCTTGCTCTTGTTGCTTTTAACGCGGTGGAATTCTTCCCAAAGGCTGTCCAGGAACAGCGGCCCGATCAGCTTGAGGATGTTCTCCTCTGAAGTGTAGTGCGCGCCGAGGTTGCGCCGTGCCTTGCCGTCCATGATGCTCTGGAACAGCGCGCCGAAGATCGCGGGCGAGATGGAACTCCAGTCGAGCGCGCAGCAGTCGAGCAGCGCTTCGCGCATCGCGAAATCGAACGAGGCGATCGGCAGCATTTCCTCGAACAGCACCACCGGCGGGCGCAGGATGCCACCGCACTGCCGGCATCTGGGCGGTAGCGGCCGGCTCAGGTGCTCGGCCAGTTGCGCATCGATGGCGCCGCAGGATTGGCAATACAGCGGCGCCAGCTCGCCATGGATCTCGATCAGGCGCTCGGGCGGACTGCCGGCGGCGCGGTGATAGCCGTCGATATTCTGGGTCAGCACCCAGCACTGGGGTTTCAAACGCTGCAACTCGGCGATGGCGTAATGCCCGGCATTGGCGTGGGCGCCGAGACAGGCCTTGCCCAGTTCGGCCAGGTACTTCCAGCACAGCGCCGGGTCGCGCTGCAGCATGGGACCGGAAAGCGCCGCCTCGATCGGCAGGCCTTCGGCGGTCTGGCCGTTGTACAGGCCGCCAATACCCCGGTAGGTCGGCAAGCCGGAGTCGGCGGACAGACCGGCGCCGGTGATGATCAGGATGCGCTCGGCCGTTTCAATGGCCTGGGCGATACGGGCAATGACCTCGTCCATCTCAAGCTCTCCCGCGTAGGGTGGACGACGCTCTTTTCGTCCACCACCAAATCAACAGGTGGATGGAGAAAGCGTCATCCACCCTACCTGTTCAATGATTGACCGTATACGCCAGCATCACCGAGAGCTGGCACAGCGGCCGACCGCTTTGCGCGTGCCACTGATTGAACGCCGCCTGCACCGCGGCGCGGTCTCTCAGACTGGTCGGCGCCTTGTCGATGATGTGCTGCGCCTTGAGTGCGGCCACCATGTCATCGGACGGAATGAAGGTGTCCTTGCCGATCATGCGCAGGAAACGCGGCGCAGACAAACCGCCCAGCTGACTGCCGTGCCTGGCCAGGTAGCGCCATAGGCCGACGATATCGGTCACCGGCCAGTCGGCGATCAATGCACCGAAACTGCCCCTCTCCCGGCGCACATCCAGCACGAACTGGGCATTGCGCGGCACGCTCTTGAGCTTGCCCAAATGACGGATGATGCGCGCATCCTGCATCAGGGTTTCCAGATGCTCGGCGCCCATCAGCACGACTTTTTCCGGATCGAAGCCGAAGAACAGCTGCTCGAAAACCGGCCACTTGGCATCGACCAGGCTGTGCTTGAGGCCTGCCCGAAAGATGCGCAGGCTGATGGTGGAGAGATAGCGGTCATCGCCCAGCGCGCGCAACTCGGCATCGCTGCGCGGCTGTGGCAAGCGCGCCTCGAGGGCGGCGGCCGAGCCGAAACGATTCAGGCAATACTCATGGAGCCATTTGTAGTCGCGCATGGGCTGTCCTTACGGAATCTTTCGCAGATCATTTCGTGCCCACGCTGGAGCGCGGGAGCAACCATCGCGGCCAAGGCCGCGCCTACAGGAGGCGAGATTTTGTAGCCCGGATGAAATCCGGGAACTCTCTACATCGCCCCCGGATTGCATCCGGGCTACAGGTCAGGCAATCAGAGGTTCATCACATTGACGAAGCGCGACGCGGCATTTTCGTCGATTTTCAGGTTCTTGAAGTCGAACAGGTTGCGATCGGCCAGCTGTGAAGGCACCACGTTCTGCAACGCGCGGAACATGATCTCGATACGCCCCGGCGACTTGCGCTCCCAGTCCTGGAGCATCTCCTTGACCACCTGACGTTGCAGGTTTTCCTGGGAGCCGCAGAGGTTGCACGGAATGATCGGGAACTGCTTGAGCCGGCTGTAGGCCTCGATATCCGCCTCGTTGCAATAGGCCAGCGGGCGGATCACCACGTTGCGCCCGTCGTCGGCGCGCAGCTTGGGCGGCATGGCCTTGAGCGTGCCGCCGTAGAACATGTTGAGGAAGAAGGTTTCCAGGATGTCGTCGCGGTGATGACCCAGGGCCATCTTGGTCGCGCCGATTTCGTCGGCGAAGGTATACAGGGTGCCGCGGCGCAGGCGTGAACACAGCGAACAGGTGGTCTTGCCTTCCGGAATCATCTCCTTGACCACCGAGTAGGTGTCTTTTTCGACGATGTGGTAGGGCACACCGATGGCCTCCAGGTAGGCCGGCAACACATGTTCGGGAAAGCCCGGCTGTTTCTGGTCCATATTTACCGCGACTATCTCGAACTTGATCGGCGCGACCTTCTGCATATGCAGCAGCACATCGAGCATGGTGTAGCTGTCCTTGCCCCCGGACAGGCAAACCATGACCTTGTCGCCATCCTCGATCATGTTGAAGTCGGCAATGGCTTCGCCGGCCTGACGGCGCAGGCGTTTTTGCAGTTTGTTCTGATTGACCGAGAGGCTACCCATGGTGCGCTGGAATCCGGAGGCTTACTAAAGTGCGGCATTTTACCCAGAAAGCGCGACGCGCCCTACCCCAATCATGCTGAAATGCTAGGCTCGGGTGATGAACGTCGAACTTGATCCCTCTGCCGATCTGGCAGATCAATTGCACCAGTTGCTGCAGGCGGCCCCTGCCGGGATTGGCGAATACCAGTTGATCCAACAGCTGAAAGATCGCCACTGCACGCACATTCCCCACCTGCCATTGACCGACAAACTGGTGCTGTTTCGCACCCACTTCCTGGTATTCAACGCCCTGTACCGGCTGCGCGAACGCTTATGGGGCGAACGGCTCGGCTTTGTCCAGATCAGCCCGCTGTGCATCCAGCTGCTGCCCTACCAGGCCGGCAGCGCCGAACTGAGCGAGCACGACCCGTTGCGCGACTATTACCTGGACCTCAGTCAGCTGAGTGACACCAACGAACAGGATGTGGAAGAGCTGCTGGCCAGTTTCTGGACACGCATGCAAGGCGGCGAGGAAAAGCGTGCAGCCCTGGAACTGTTCGAACTGAATGAAAGCCAGCAAGTGCTCAATATCGGGCTGATCAAGCACCGCTACCGGCAACTGGTCAGCCTGCACCACCCGGATCGGGGCGGCAGCACTACGCGCCTGCAGTCGATAAACAAAGCCATGGAAATTCTGGAACGCTATTACAGCTGAACTTCAGAGACCAATTTGCTCTAAGTCGAGCCCCCTCACGCGCTCAAGCCTCTGCCTATACTGCGACATACGGTCGCATAGGTTCGGCCCAGTACCCGGTGGCGCTGCATACGCGCGCCGGGCGCTTCGCTGGGGGGCGATCGCATTACAAGAGGAGGTGTCTGGCATGATCCATCACGTTTGGGGGCTCTTCACCCATCCCGATCAGGAATGGCAAGAAATTCGTGGCGAAGAAGAAACCATCAGCCACATGTATCTCACCCACGTTCTGGTGCTCGCGGCGATTCCGGCGATCTCGGCCTTTATCGGCACCACCCAGGTTGGCTGGTCCATCGGTGATAGGGCACCGGTAATGCTGACCGAAGCCAGCGCATTGCAAATGACCATCATGACCTACCTGGCGATGCTTGCCGGTGTTGCGGTGATGGGCGCCTTCATTCACTGGATGGCACGTACCTACGACGCCAGCCCCAACCTGACCCAGTGCATCGTGTTCGCCGCCTACACCGCGACGCCCCTGTTCATTGGCGGCTTGGCGGCACTCTATCCAAATATGTGGCTGGCCATGGTGGTGGGAACACTGGCCATCTGTTACACCGTCTACCTGCTCTATGTGGGCATACCAACCTTCATGAATATCCCCGCGGATGAGGGCTTCATGTTCTCCAGCTCGGTACTCGCGGTAGGGCTGGTGGTACTGGTGGCGATGATCGCCAGCTCGGTGATTCTCTGGGGGCTTGGGGTAGGCCCGGTCTATACCAGCTAGGACATGGTTGCGAAGACTCTACGAAACCACCTTGCGGTGGTTTCGTCGTTTTGGGGCTGCCGTACTGGTTCGGCTTAGGCATAATCGCGCCGTCGCCCTCAGGTTGCGCCCATGCCCGAACACATTCACGCCCGTGTCGAAACCTGCTACCAGCAGGCCGAGGCCTTTTTCAAGCAGCGCTTCGTCCGTGCCGAGGTGAGTTTCAAGCTGCGTGGACAAAAGGCCGGAGTGGCACACCTGACCGAGAACAAGCTGCGCTTCAACCCGCAGCTGTACCGGGAAAACCGCGAAGACTTCCTCAGGCAGACGGTAGCCCACGAAGTGGCACACCTGATCGCCCATCAGTTGTTTGGCTTGAAGATCCAGCCTCACGGTGAGGAATGGCAACTGATCATGCGCGGCGTCTATGAGCTGCCGCCAAACCGCTGCCATAGCTACGCCGTCAAGCGCCGCAAGGTCAGCCGCTTCATCTACCGCTGCAGCTGCCCCCAGGGCGAGTTCCCCTTCTCCGCCCAACGTCATGCCCTGGTTGGCAAAGGCCGCCGCTACTTCTGCCGTCGCTGCAAGGTGACCCTGAGCTTTACCGGCGAACAGCGGGTGGAGTGAACGGTGCGCACCCCTGCGAAATCGATCACGAGCGGCTACGAGCCGTTTTCAGCAACAGCCGCCCCAGACCCGGCCTGAACAAACTCGCGTGCCTGCGCCGCACGCTCCAGGGCTGACAACCCCACTTACAGATGTTTTACACCTGTAAAGAATCTCGCTTTACAGGTGCATTACGGCGCCGCGCAAAAGTGTCTTTTATAATCCTATAAAATCGTTGATAAACAACAGGTTATCAACACAATAAAGCATTGGCACGCAAGCTGCTCAAGGGTTATCGAGAGAGGAGAAACAGTCCTCTCGGCACATAACAATGAGCGCCGGCCACACCTGCCCCCACAGCAGGCTGTGCCGGCAATAGCCTGGAGCACTGCCATGCATGACTCTCCCAGCCCCGACACCGGCTTCACGCGCCGGCGCTTCATATCCCTTTCAGGCCAGTCCCTGCTCGCCCTCGGCGCCACGGCCGTGGCCGCGCAGCTGATCCCGGTCACCCTGCTCGCCGATGAGGCGCTGCCCGCCCTGCCCCAAGGCCTGCTGCGCATGGGCCGCGACATCTACCCGCATGACCGCCTGAACGACCTGCACTACGCCAAACCACTGGCCGAACTGGTGGGCAAGCAGCCCGAGCTGATCGCCGACGGCCTGCGCGAGCTGCAGGCCAGCGCCGAGCGGCGTCACGGCCAGCCCTTCGAAGACCTCAACACGGAAATCGATCGGGTCGCCCTGCTGCGCGAGATCGAAACCGGACCGTTCTTTCGCGCCGTGCGCAACGCCCTGATGTTCGGCCTCTACGACAACCCGGCGCTGTTCCCCCTGTTCGGCTACGAAGGCTCCTCGGTGGAGAAAGGCGGCTACCTGGCGCGCGGTTACAACGACCTCGACTGGCTCTGACCCACGCCTCAGCAAGCGCAGCTCATCCAATTCCAACAATGAGGGGAACACCCCATGGCAGCGAAATTCGCACAAGACGACGGCGACGTCGTGGTCATCATCGGCTCCGGTGCCGGCGGCGGCACCCTGGCCCACGCACTGGCCAAGCAGGGCATCCGCAGCGTGGTGCTGGAAGCCGGCAAACGCTTCGAAATGGCCGACATCGAGAACGATGAATGGGCCATGTTCAACAAGATTTCCTGGCTCGACAAACGCATCGCCACCGGCGGCTGGGACGTGGCACAGAACCATCCCAACCTGCCGGCCTGGATCGTCAAGGCGGTCGGCGGCAGCACCGTGCACTGGGCCGGTGTGGCCCTGCGCTTTCGCGACTTCGAGTTCCGCATGCGCACGGAAAATGGCGAGATCAAGGGTGCCAACCTGCTCGACTGGCCGCTCGGCTACGAGGAACTGGAACCCTGGTATGTGAAGGCGGAACAACACATGGGCGTGACCGGCCCCACCACCGGCATGCCGTACCACCAGTGGCACAACTCGTTCAAGGTGCTGGCCGAGGGTGCCAAACGGGTCGGCTACCAGGAAATCCAGTCCGGCCCCATGGCGATCAACACCCAGGCTTACGACGGCCGGCCGGGCTGCATGCAGATCGGCTTCTGCATGCAGGGCTGCCGCATCGGGGCCAAGTGGTCGACCCTCTATACCGACATCCCGCGCGCCGAGGCCACCGGCAACTGCGAGGTACGCCCGCAGTCCATGGTCCTGCGCATCGAGCATGACGCCCGCGGCAAGGCCAATGCGGTGGTCTACGCCGACGCCCAGGGTCGCCAGCAGCGGCAAAAGGCGCGAGTTGTGTGCGTAGCCGGCAACTCCATCGAGTCGCCACGCCTGCTGCTCAACTCCGAGTCGTCGACCTTCAAGGACGGACTGGCCAACTCCTCCGGCCAAGTCGGGCGCAATTACATGACCCACACCACCGCCGGCATCTACGCCACCCTGCCCAAGCCGGTGCACATGTACCGCGGCACCACCTGCGCCGGGGTGATCTCCGACGAGTCGTACAACAACACCTCGCGCGGCTTTATCGGTGGCTACCGCCTGGAGGTGCTGTCGCTCGGCCTGCCGTTCATGTCCGCCTTCCTCGACCCGACGCCGCAGGGCTGGGGTCGCGCCTTCGCCTCGAAGATGGAGCGTTACGACCACATGTCCGGGGTCTGGCTGTGCGGCGAGGACCTGCCCATGGAGGGCAACCGCATCACCCTGCACGCCAGCGAGAAGGACCAGTACGGCCTGCCGGTGCCGGTGGTGAACAAGGACGACCATGCCTTCGACGTCGCCATGCGCGAGCACGGCGTCGAACAGACCCGCAAATGCTACGAGGCGGTCGGAGCCACCGAAGTGATTCGCCTGCCCTCCTACCCGGCCAGCCACAACATGGGCACCAACCGCATGAGCGCCAAGGCCGCCGACGGGGTGGTCAACAAGTGGGGGCAGAGCCACGACATTCCCAACCTGTTCGTCTCCGATGGCAGCCAGTTCACCACCAGCGGCGGCCAGAACCCGACCCTGACCATCGTCGCCCTGGCCCTGCGCCAGGCCGAGTACATCGGCGCGCAGCTCAACCAGCGCGCCCTCTGATTGAAACAATGGAGCCCAGCACATGACCGTACCAAGCAACGCGCAGCGACTCTGGATGTTCGAGCAGATGCTCGTCAGCCGCTACCTGGAGGAGTCCATCGAGCGCATCTATATGGAAGGCAAGACCCCGGTATTCAACATGGCCAACGGGCCGATTCCCGGCGAAATGCACCTGTCCAACGGCCAGGAGCCCTGCGCCGTTGGCGTCTGTGCGCACCTGAATGCCGAGGACATCGTCACCGCCACCCACCGCCCGCACCATATCGCCGTGGCCAAGGGCGTGCACCTCAATGAAATGGTCGCCGAAATCTTCGGCAAGAAGACCGGCCTGTCCGGCGGCCGCGGCGGCCATATGCACCTGTTCGATGCCCGGGTGAATTTCTCCTGCTCGGGGATCATCGCCGAAGGCATGGGCCCGGCCGTGGGCGCCGCGCTGTCGCGCCAAATGCAGGGCAAGCCCGGCGTGGCGGTGGCCTTCATCGGCGAGGGCGCGGCCAACCAGGGTGCCTTCCACGAGACGCTGAACCTCGCCGCCCTGTGGAAGCTGCCGGTGGTGTTCGTCATCGAGGACAACGCCTGGGGCATCTCGGTGGCCAAGCAGGCGTCCACCGCGATCGAGCGCAACTACCTGCGCGCGGCGGCCTACGGCATGCCCGGGGTGTTCGTCCCCGGCAACGACGCCGACGCCATCTTCGCCGCTGCGTCTGCTGCCATCGAGCGCGCCCGCGCCGGTGGCGGCTTTTCTGGCCACGGCCAGCAAGGTGGCAGTATTTGCCGTGTTGTTGCGTCTGTATCAACTGTCACCGGCCATGGCCGGCGGCTGGTTGAATGACCTGCTGAGCCTGATTGCGATTGCCTCGATTTTGCTCGGCAACCTGTTGGCACTGATGCAAAGCAACCTCAAGCGCCTGCTCGGCTACTCATCGATTGCCCACTTCGGCTATCTGCTGGTGGCGTTGATCGCCAGCAAAGGCTTGGCGGTCGAGGCGATTGGCGTGTACCTGACCACCTATGTGCTGACCAGCCTCGGTGCTTTCGGTGTGGTGACCCTGATGTCGACGCCGTACCACGGCCGCGATTGCGACGCGCTGTATGAATACCGCGGGCTGTTCTGGCGCCGGCCAAACCTGACCGCCGTATTGACCTTGATGATGCTGTCGCTGGCCGGCATTCCGCTGACCGCTGGCTTTATCGGCAAGTTCTACATAGTGGCGGTCGGGGTTGAGTCGCACCTTTGGTGGTTGCTGGGCAGCCTGATCATCGGCAGTGCGATTGGCGTGTTCTATTACTTGCGGGTGATGGTCACTCTGTTCTTGGTTGCGCCGGGGCTGCATCGTCACGATGCACCGGAAAACTGGGGCCAGCGTACCGGCGGCATCATGTTGATGGCCATGGCGGGGCTGACCTTGTTCCTTGGGGTTTACCCGCAGCCACTGCTGGAGTTGCTGCAGCACACCGGCCTTACGGCACTGTAAGCCTGCGAGCTGCTCAATAAAAAAGCCCCGACATGTTCGGGGCTTTTTAGTTTTAGGACAACACGATCAGCGCCAACAACAGATAGCGGGCGCTCTTGGCCAGCAGCACCAAGAGCAAAAAACTGGGCAGCGGCTCGCGCAGCACACCGGCGACCAGGGTCAGCGGATCACCGACTATCGGTAGCCAGCTGAGCAACAGGCTCCAGCGTCCATAGCGCTGGTACCAGTGCTGGGCTCGCTGCAATTGCGCAGGCGTCACCGGAAACCAGCGGCGCTGTTGAAAGCGGCTGAGCGAGCGGCCCAGCCACCAGTTGATGGTCGAGCCCAAGGTATTGCCGGCAATTGCCGCCAACAGCAAACCGCTGACGCTATAGCTGTCGGTGAGCAGCAGCGCGACCAACCCCGCCTCGGACTGCATCGGCAATAAGGTCGCGGCCAACAGCGCAAGAACAAACAGACCGACATAAGCCATCAGGATTTAGTCGGGTTCACGCCGCCTTCCAACCGCTGACGATAATCGCCATACCCAGCAGGCTGATGGCGGCACCAAACCAGTCGAGACTGGACAGTTTGATGCCGTCCACCCAGCGCAGCCACAGCAAGGCACTGGCCACGTAGACCCCACCGTAGGCGGCGTAGACCCGGCCACTGGCGGCCGGGTGCAAGCTCAGCAACCAGACAAACAGCGCCAGGCTCAGCGCCGCCGGCAGCAGCAACCACACCGATGCTTCTTTGCGCAGCCACAGGTACGGCAAGTAGCAGCCGAGAATTTCCGCAATGGCGGTCGCAAAGAACAGGCCCAAGGTTTTCAACAGCATTTAGCACTCACAACGGGAGGGGATTTCAATCTATAGCTAGGGCGCCATGCGCAGCTCGCCGCGCGCCTGGCCGAGCACTTGCCAGGCCGAGCTCAGCGCCAGGCTGGCCATAATGCCGGCTACCAGCAAATCTGGCCAGGCGCTGCCAGTGCCTAACACCCCGAGCGCCGCCAGCAACACCGCCACATTGCCCAAGGCATCATTACGGGTACAGAGCCAGACGCTGCGCATATTGCTGTCGCCGTCGCGCCAGGCATATAGCAAGGCCGCTACGCCTAAATTGGCCAACAGGGCCAGGCCACCAATCAGGCCCATGGTGGCCGCCACCGGCACACCGCCCTGCCAGGCATTCCAGGCGGTCGCCACTAATACCCCCAGGCCAAACACCGCCATGCTCACGGCCTTGAATTGGGCTGCGCGGGCGCGCCAACTCAGGCTCATGGCCAGGACAAACAGGCTGATGGCGTAGTTACCGGCATCACCGAGGAAATCCAGGGAGTCGGCCAGCAACGCCACCGAACCCGCGCGCATACCGCAGCTGATTTCGATCGCAAACATGGCCGTGTTAATCAGCAAGGCCAGCCATAATACTCGCCGATAGGCCGGGCTCAGGTGCTTGGCAGCAGGTTCGGCATGGCAACAATGGGCACTCATGGGATTCTCCTGAATTGATTTCAGGCATAGGCTAAAGCCTGTAGCCACTACAGGGTCAAGCGTTATGAACAAAGTTTATCGCATCGGTGAATTAAGCCGCGAGAGCGCCGTTAACCTGGAAACCATCCGCTATTACGAGCGCATTGGCTTGCTGCAACAGCCGGCGCGCAATGCCTCCGGTTACCGTTGCTATCAGCAGGAGGATGTCCGCCGGCTGAGCTTTATCCGCCGTGGTCGCGAGCTGGGCTTTAGCATCGAAGAGTTGAAAACCCTGCTGCAACTGGCCGACCACCCCCACAGCCCTTGCGCCGAAGCCGATCAGTTAGCCCAGGCACACCTGCAGCAAGTGGACGCGCGGATCGCCGATTTACAGCAAATGCGCAGCGTGCTGCAAAGCCTGGTGGGCTGCTCATCGACCAGCGCCGAACATTGCCGCTTGCTGGAGACCCTGGATCGGCGCGACTGCTGTGTTGCCCCCGTCAATTATTCACGCACCGTGCATAATTAAAATCAGGCCTTATTTAGTGCTTTTACGCATTTCCGGTCCGACCCAAGAGTCGTCGGAAGTTGGCCAGGCACTCAATCGGCTGGCCAATCAGCAGCAAAAACTGATGGATCAATTTCGCGTCTAGCCACCCGAGCGGCCGCTTATATCTGGGCCACTCACTTCATGGCGCCATCGGCGCCCTGCTCTGGCGGCTGCTTCCTTGCCTAAGCCAGCGCGCCTGTCTAGCCTGCCGGCACCTGTTCAGGAGATACCCAGATGCTCAACTTTGTTTTAGTCGCCGGATCCAGCCGCAACAACAGCCAATCGGGCAAGGTCGCCCGTTTTCTTCGCCAACGTCTGATTGAACTGGGCCACAGCAGCCTTGAACTGTGCACGGTGATTGACTTAGGCCTTGGCCCCTTGCCGCTCTGGCCCAGCGATGACAGTGGCCCCTGGGGCCAGTACGCCGAGCGATTACAGGTGGCCGACGCGCTGGTAATAGTTGCGCCCGAATGGAATGGCATGGCCTGCCCGGCGATCAAAAACTTCTTTATTTATGCCAGCAAAGCCGAACTGGCGCACAAACCCGGCTTGCTGGTTGGCGTTTCGGCGGGCGTTGGCGGGGCTTATCCGATCAGCGAACTGCGCGCCTCCAGCTACAAAAACTGCAGGCTTTGCTATATCCCCGAGCACCTGATTATCCGCCAGGTCGAGCAGCAGTTTAACCAGGCATCCGCCGCTAACCACGACGAACAACAGCTGCGCGCCCGCATCGATTACGCCCTGGATGTGCTGCAAAAATACAGCATCGCCTTGCGGCCGCTACGCGCGTCCATCGACCTGAGTCAGGCCGAGTTTGCCAACGGTATGTGATGCACAGCTAAAGGCTCGGCTAGCCGGGCTGCAAAGCCTTAAATCAAGAACGCCACATCCGCGCCAGGGTGCCATCACGCTCAATGAAGTGGCGCTTCAAGCCACCGGCGATATGCAGGCCGATCAAGGCCACGGCAAACCACGGCAAATCGCCGTGCAGCTCTTCGGCGGTTTCATGCAGCCAATTGCTCGGCGTGACTTTGGGCAGGGCAAACAGGCCAAAAAACTCAAAGGGCTTACTGCTGGTACCGGAGGCCACCAATAGGTAACCCGACAGTGGCAAGCCAATCATCAGCAGATACAAACCAATATGCACCAGCCGCGCCACGTGGTTGGGCAGCATCTTGTCCCCGAGTGGACGCGGTTTTTGGTTAAGCCAGGCCCACAACAGGCGCACCCCGATCAACACCAGCAGCAAGGTCCCGGTGGATTTGTGCAGGCTGTACAGCAGCGGGCGCAGTGGATCATCGCGACCGAACTCGCCCATGACAAAACCAACCAGCAGCATGCTGATAATCAGTAACGCCATCAGCCAGTGCAGTGCACGACTCACACTGCCGTAGGTGTCTTGAGTATTACGAAGCATGCTCTTCTCCTTATGGGTTGCCCTGCATCGAGGCAGTACCGGCAATCATCGCGAGCAAAGCTTAAAACCAGCTTAAGGGCCGTAAAATGAGTCCAGCCGCGTCATCCGGCGCAGGCGCAGCGCGGTTATTCAGCCGGTGAAGTCGCTTGGTCTGCACTCACAGGTATTTATACTGGCGCTCTAGCAATGGAGAAGCGCATGACGGCAATACAGATAAAATTTCCCGCATTGACCCTTAAAGCCGGCCAGCGCGCGCTGCTGCGCATTCGCCAACAGGGCCTTAAGCCTGCCGATGTGGGGATTTTACCGGGCGCCGCCGGCGGGCCCAAGGCACTGGGCATTCAGGGCCTGGATCTGGCCCTGTTTGGCGATTGGCTGCCCCGCGCGCCCCGCGAGCGGGCGTTGATCGGCGCCTCGATCGGCTCTTGGCGCTTTGCCAGCGCTTGCCTGCCCGATGCCGCCGCTGGGATTCGCCGCCTGGGCGAACTCTACACCGCACAGCGCTTCGGCAAAGACGCGAGCATGGCGCAGATCAGTGAGTGCTGCCGGGTGATGCTCGATGACTTGCTCGATGGCCAGGCGCACAGCCTGCTGAACAATGCCCACTATCGCTTGAATATCATGCTGGTCAAAAGCCATGGTCTGCTGGCCGAGGATCACCGTGGGCGGCTGGGCCTCGGCTTGTCGGCGGCGATTGGCAACAACCTGCTGAGTCGCGCGCGGCTGGCCAAACACTTTGAACGGCTGATTGTGCATGACCCACGCCAGGCCCCACCACTGCACAATTTGCAGGACTTTCCGTCGCGCTTTGCCGCGCTAGACGCCGGCAATCTAAAGCACGCGCTGCTGGCCTCAGGCTCGATCCCCATGGTGATGCAGGGGGTGCGCGATATACCGGGGGTTGGCGCCGGCACTTATCGCGATGGCGGCTTACTCGACTACCACCTTGACCTGCCCTTCAATGGCGATGACGTGGTGCTCTACCCGCACTTTACCGACCAGGTGATACCCGGCTGGTTCGACAAGAGCCTGCCGTGGCGGCGCGCCGATCCAGGGCGGATGCAGGATGTCTTGTTAATGGCGCCCTCACGCGACTATTTGGCGCGTCTACCCCATGGCAAGCTGCCCGACCGCACTGATTTTAAGCGCTACCTGGGCGATGATGCCGGGCGCGCGCGTTATTGGCGCACCGCCATGAGTGAAAGCCAAAGGTTAGGTGATGAATTTCTGCAACTGGCAGACAATGGGCAGCTCGCCGAGCGCCTGCTCGCGCTCTGACTTGCCCATACTGACTGCGCCCTTAGCGGCGCCGCGCTTGCCAAAGGTGTTCTGATGGCCCGTTTGACCCTGCAGTTTCCAGAAGACCAGTACTGTTTCAACACCCTGTTGACGGTGCGGGTGACCGACATTAACGCCGCTAAGCACCTGGGCAATGACTCGATGATTTCGATGATCTCCGAGGCGCGGGCGCTGTTTTTCTTCGAGTTCGGCATCACCGAAACTGCCGCCGACGGTATTGGCATTATCGTCACCGACCTGGCCACCACCTATAAAGCCGAAGCCCACGCCCGCGACCAATTGCTATTTGAGGTAGGCGTCATGGACTTCAACCCTTACGGCGGCGACATCACTTTTCGCATCACCCGTCCCGCCGATGGAGTGCTGGTAGCCATGGCCAAATCCGGCTTTGTGTTCTTCAACTACCAATCGCTCAAGGTCATTGCCATGCCCGCGGAGTTCCCCGGCAAGTTCACCAAGGTCAATTGGCTAGCCTGAAGCCGTAGCGCGCCCCAACTCGGAGCGCCACCTCTGGATGCGCCCTGTTTTAGCTCGCCAAAGTCATTAACCCCCCACCAACAGGCCCATTTTCGCTCATTCGGAAACTTGGCTCAGCTTTTGCTATTACCTAATCAAAGGTAACCAAAGGCGGTTATCCATAACGACAAAGGCGTCGCGGCATTCCTGCTCTAAGCAGGCAGTGCGGCGACGCTTTTTTGCGTTTGGCCCCAGTGTTTGGGGCGGTGGACTGACCGTGATCCGGGCATCCGCTTACAACTCTCTAACCTTACTACGGCCTTGGCCGCAGGGTTGTCCGCCACAAGCGGGCGACCACCCCGGCGGATTTTGCTCAGTGTGTCCACGACCATGCTGCAGCCAAATCCTGCTGGGTCCTTTTGAGCCAATGAGGTGTTCGATGAATACAAGTTTCTGGAAAGCCGGCCACACGCCTACGCTGTTCGCAGCTTTTCTCTATTTCGATTTAAGTTTCATGATCTGGTATGTACTGGGTCCTATGGGCGTGCAGATCGCAACCGATCTGCAGCTCACCACCCAACAACGCAGCATGATGGTGGCCACACCGATTCTGGCCGGCGCCGTATTACGCTTTCTGATGGGGATTTTGGCCGACCGTACCTCGCCAAAAACTGCCGGCCTGATTGGTCAGGTGATCGTTATAAGTGCACTTTTTTGCGCCTGGCAACTGGGTATCCACAGCTATGAGCAAGCCCTGCTGCTAGGGGTATTCCTCGGCTTTGCCGGCGCTTCTTTTGCCGTGTCGCTGCCCCTGGCCTCGCAGTGGTATCCGCCCGAGCACCAGGGTAAAGCCATGGGCATTGCGGGCGCCGGCAACTCCGGCACCGTACTGGCCGCATTATTCGCCCCTGCATTGGCCACCGCATACGGCTGGAACAACGTGTTCGGCTTAGCACTTATTCCGCTGATTCTGACCCTGGTGATCTTTGCCAGCGTGGCCCGCAACGCCCCTAACCGTCCACCCGTGAAAGCAATGAGTGACTACCTCAAAGCCCTCGGTGACCGTGACAGCTGGTGGTTCATGTTTTTCTACAGCGTGACCTTCGGTGGCTTCCTCGGCCTGGCCAGCACCCTGCCCGGCTACTTCCACGACCAATATGGCTTCGATCCCGTTAAAGCCGGTTACTACACCGCCGCCTGCGTCTTTGCCGGCAGCCTGATGCGCCCACTCGGCGGCGCCTTGGCCGACCGGATTGGCGGCATTCGCAGCCTGTTGGTGGTTTACACCTTGGCATCCCTGAGCATCTGCGCCGTTGGCTTTAACTTGCCGAGCGCCGCCGCAGCCTTGGCCCTGTTTGTGATCGCCATGCTCTGCCTGGGTGCCGGCAACGGTGCGGTATTCCAACTGGTGCCACAGCGGTTTCGCAAAGAAATTGGCGTGATGACCGGCTTGATCGGCATGGCGGGCGGCATCGGCGGCTTCCTCTTGGCCGCAGGTTTGGGTGCGGTCAAACAATCCACCGGCGACTACCAACTGGGCCTGTGGCTGTTTGCCAGCCTGGGGATTCTGGCCTGGGTTGGCCTGTATGGGGTTAAGCTGCGCTGGAGAACCACCTGGGGTTCGGCGGCCGCAACTGCTGCCCGCGTCTAACCTAAGCTGTAGCTAAGTTGCCCGCGCCGGCTCAGCCGTCGCGGGCTTTTTGTTATTGGTTGTGAGAGCACTGCATGAGCCTGCAATTGAGTTTTGGCGAAGCCACTGCCACTGGCCCTCGGGCTGAGAATCAGGACGCATTGCGCATCGTCACCCCTACAGCAGCCTTGGCAGCGAGCAAGGGCAGCCTGCTTGCCCTGGCCGATGGTGTTAGCCAGTGCGCCGACGGTGGCTTGGCGGCGCGGGCAACCTTGCAGGCCTTGGCCCTGGACTACTACGCCACCCCCGAAACCTGGGCGGTGGTGCAATCGCTGGACCGCCTCTTAATCGCCCACAACCGCTGGCTACAAGCCAACGGCGGCGGCCAACCCTTGCTGACCACCCTCACCGCCCTGGTGCTGCGTGGCCGACGTTTCACCCTGGCGCATGTGGGTGATTGTCGCGCCTATCGCTGGCACGCCGGCGTACTCGAACGCCTGACCGAGGAGCATGTCTGGGAACAACCGGGCATGCAGCACGTACTCAAGCGCGCCATGGGCCTCGACCAGCATTTGGTGGTCGACTATTTAGAGGGTGAACTGCGGGTCGGTGAAAGTTTTTTGCTGGTCTGCGATGGCATCTGGGCGGTGCTGGGCGACCTTGGTGTGCAGCGGATTCTACAAGACGAACCCGACCCCAGCGCCGCCTGTCAGGCCTTGGTTTGCGCCGCGCACTTGGCCGGCAGCCAAGACAATGCCAGCGCCATACTGGTGAGAATCGACAGCCTGCCGCAAAGCGCGCTGGCCGACACCCTGGCGCAGCTGGGACACTGGCCCCTACCGCCGAAGTTGCGCGCCGGGCAAAGTTTTGAAGGCTGGACCGTCGAGGGGCTGGTCGCCGAATCACGCCAATCCGTCATGTACCGGGTGCGCGACGCGCAAGAGCGTCACTGGCTACTGAAAACCTTGCCAGCCAACCGGCATGCCGATGAGTTCGCCGGGCCTGCGTTGCTGCAGGAAGAATGGTTTCTTAAACGCGTGGCCGGGCGTTACTTTCCCGAAGCGCACCCACTGCCGCAACGCCAGCACCTCTATTACGTACAGCGTGAATACAGCGGTCAGACCCTTGCCGAGCAGTTTCGCCAAAGCGGCCCGCTGGGTCTGCCGCAATGGCTCGAGCTGGCACCGCGCTTGCTGCGCGCCGTCGGCATGCTGCACCGGCGCAATATTTTGCACCGCGACATCAAACCCGAAAACCTGCTGTGGGGCGAAGATGGCGAGTTGCGCGTACTGGATCTGGGCCTGGCCTATTGCCCTGGCCTATCACGCGATGAAGCCCATGCCCTGCCCGGCACGCCAAGTTACATTGCCCCGGAAAGTTTCACCGGCGCAGCCCCCAGTGCTAGCCAAGACCTCTATGCCGCCGGCGTGACGCTTTATTACCTACTCACCGGGCACTACCCATACGGCGAAATTGAAGCCTTTCAGCACCCGCGCTTCGGCACGCCGACGGCGGCCAGCCGCTACCGTCCCGATCTGCCTCTGTGGCTGGATGAATGCTTGAATCGCGCCGTCGCCGCCAGCCCCGAGGAGCGTTTCGAAACCGCCGAAGAATGCTTACTGGTGATTGAACGTGGCGAACGTGAAGCCATCAGCAGCCGCCCAAGACCCTTGCTTGAGCGCGAGCCACTCAAAGTCTGGCGAGGCTTGGCCCTGCTCTCGCTGCTATTGAACTTGCTGTTGCTGATAGCGCTGATGCGCGGCTGAACTGCCGCCAGCTAAAACTGGCGGCAGTTCACTCTGAAGGACTTTGCTTGGAATCTAGAAGCCGGTCTTGGAACCAACCCATTGCGGGTTGGCTCCAGCACTCGACTAGGCTTCGATATGTACCGCGAACTTGTCCGGCAAGCTGACTACAGTTTGGAACTGACGGAAATCTGCACCCTCGGCATTGTCGACGAACTCAAAGTGGATGCTGCCACCTTCACGGGCAACAAAGTCTTGCACCGCGTCCATGCCAACACCGCGCCCAGAAACTTCGGTCACTGCCTCGGCAGTTGAGAAGCCCGCCTGAAAAATCACCTTGGCAACCTCCTCGTCGCTGCTTTGCTCACCGTTAGGCAACATGTTTTTCTCCAGCGCAATGCGCCGAATACGCCCTAACGCCAAGCCTTTGCCATCATCGCCAAGGCGAATAGTGAACTGCCCGCCTTCGCTGCCCAGCTCAAGCTTGATATTGCCCGCCGCCGACTTGCCCTTGGCCGTACGGACCTCGGCGGCTTCCAAACCGTGGTCCATCGAGTTGCGCAGTAGGTGCATGAAGACGTTTTTAAGTATGCCGCTGACCTGACCGCGCACCACATAACCATGCTCTTCGATGCTAATCACTGGCGCTTCTTTGCCCAGCTCGGCCGCCAAAGATGGCAAGGACTCAAACACCCCATCCAAGGTCTCGCCGATATGCTCAGTGCCCAGCAATCGCAGCGTGCGCCTTACCGCTTTGTGCGCTTCAACCAAGTCATGCATGCTCGACATATTGGCCGATTCGAGTTGCAACAAGGTGTCGTGAATGTGCTCTTTGTCCACCATCAGGTAGCGTTCGACACTGCCACGCCGTCCAGGCCCTTTACGGCCCAGGGTAACCTCGTTGATCTTCTCGTACTTGGCCAGCAAATCAGCAACGGACTGCAGCTGCTCCAGCAAGGCGGTCTGATTCCATTCAAGCTCGGGGTTTTGCCGAAGGTCGTCGTAGGTCTGCTCGGCCTCATGCACCACGTTAGTGAGATGCTGCAGCGCATAGGTCCGCGCATTGCCTTTGATGGTGTGCATATTGCGAAACAACTGGGAAATAACATCGGTTTGCAGCGTATCGGTGTTCTTGATAAGCGCCTGGTTCTCTTCGACAAACTGCGTCGATCCTGAGATGAATTCGTGAAACTTCTCCTGATTGACCGCCAGAATTTCACCAATGATTTCCAGCTCGCGCTTCTGCTCACCAGCCTCCGCGGCCAATTTACGCAGCTCAGTCACATCGCGCACACAGAGCATCAAGCTGACAATCATGTCGCTGTCGTCGGTGATCGCCGACCAGCTCAGCTCAAGGCTTTTGACCCGGCCATCCGCCATGGTCTTCTCAAACTCAGTGACCATCAGGTGTGAGTTGAACTCGAAGTTCATGATGTCTTCGCCGATGCAGGCGCCGCCAACCGCCTCAACCTGCGACAACGTATCGGCCCCCAGATTGGAGTTAGCAAACAGCAAGTCCATCACTTGGCGACCGGCAATCTTATCGGTCTCAAGGATGGTTTCCAGATAGGCCGAATATTCAGAGTGGATCAAGCCACCATCAACGATGGTGAGAATCCCCTGCGGCATGTTCTGCAACATGGTTTGGATATCATTGGTCTTCTGGCGCAACTGCGCCGAGCTCGCCTCAATTTTGGCGATCATGCCGTTAAAGGCCACGATGGTGACGCCAATTTCGTCGTGGGTTTGCACCTCTACGCGACGGCTAAAGTCGTCGTTCTTCTCGATATCACCAATTGCCTCAATCATTCGCGTGAGGGGTTTATGGATAGAGCGCGACATCAAGATACCGAACAGCAGCGAGAAGAGAATAATCCCTGCCGCCAAACCAATCATTTGCTTCTTCGATTGTTCAACGACCGCAATTGCATCATTAGAGGCTTTAACACTGGCTTCGCTCAAGTAGCGATACAGACCCGAGACACCATCGGTCATGTAGGTTTCGCCAGTTTTAATATCCCGCAGAAAACCTTCATATTGGAACATTAACTTTTCGTGGGTTGCCTTGTCGTGGCGTGCAGACAGTTCGATAAGTGGCGCATCGAGTTTTTTGTCCGCTTTCTCCCAGAGCTTTGAACTGTCGACCAAGGAAGCCCAGAGTTGTTGCTCTTCTTCATCTTTTGGCAGTTTTTCGTAGCGTTCCCACGCTTCTTTCAGGTCCAGCAGCACGTCGTCACGATCCGCCTTCAGGCCTTCAAACAAACGGTACTCACCGGAAACGTCCTTATATTCCAAAACCGCTTTATTGATACCGCCAAGCTTAAGCAGTGAACCCTGCATTTGACCAACGTTGAGCGCGGCCTGCAGTTTGGTTTCACCCAGGTAGGTAATAGTGGTCAGGGCGCGGTTCATACCGATGATGCCTAGCGCACACATAAACGCCAGTCCAAGCGATGAGAGCGCCAAGGTAAGGCGCAGCTTGGTTTTTATCTGAATACCTTTTTTTATTTCCGAATCGGTTTTGGAGCTCATAGTGTCTCACTTATTATTTTGCGCATTTAATCGTGAACCTCACCCACCCGCAGCAGCACGCGGGTGAGGTTGCGGCCAAAAACTTACACGGCCAGCTTTTTGAACGTGGCGATCACAGCAGCGCCGCTGAAGGGCTTAACAATCCAACCTTTGATACCGGCGGCCTTACCGCGCTCTTTCATGCTTGGGCTGTTTTCAGTGGTCAGCATGATGATGTTGACCGTGGTGTTGCGCAGCTCTCCACGGATTTTCTCCGCCATGGTCAGGCCGTCCATGTTTGGCATGTTGACGTCTGAAACCACCAATTTAATTGACGGATCAGCCCGCAATTTGTCCAGACCATCTTTACCGTCTACCGCAGAAGTGACCGTAAGACCATTCGCTTTGAGGAAGTCGCACACTTCGTTGCGCACAGTGCTTGAATCGTCGACTACCAATATTTGTGCCATTTAGGAGTTCCTTGCTTACTTATGAAGTGTTTAGTTGAGTTGCAGCAGATCAAAACATTTCCAGTTCACCGGAGTCGACCAGCGCCTCTACCGACGGATTTTCGGAGAACTGATCGGGCGACCATGACAAGTTAAACACGAAGCGTTGGAACACTGAAACTGGCGTGGCTTGCGGATCGTCCAACGGTACTAGATTGTATTTAAGGCAGAGCTGTGGGTCATCGGAACCAAAGGATATGTAGCGCCGTTGGTGGTTAATAATGATTGGCACTTGCGTCTGGGTCAGCCCACTCATGTCGTCGCGAAAACCCACATAGCGATTTTTGAACGATCCCCAAACCAGATTGGTCGCCTCCCCCAGCACACTATTAAGATCGCGGAAAGTCAGCGGCTCAGCATCCGCCCCGGCGGCATGACGCAGCAGGTTTAGCATCCGCTCCTCTTCAGTCTGCAGCATCATGTAACCGCGACACCAGTTACTTTCGATGGCGATCATGCTGAACACTTCGCCATAGATGATCTGATCTTTAACCAGATAGGGTGCTTCGACTTCTACAGCGCAGGTTTTAAACAGCGTTTGCAGCGAACTAAGGGTCATTTCAGTGATACCACGCACTAAATCAGTGGGGTAAACACGGCTAAAGATCGACGACTCAAGAACCGACTTAAAGTGCTCCAGTGCCGATAAATTGAAAGCGGCGCAGAACATGCTGATGTCGGAGCTTTGTAGACCGGCGAGGCTTGCCTCACCATCGCGACGCAAGAAGATCGGCAGTTCCGGCCGAGCGGCATGGATCGCATGCGCCAGTGTCAGGCCCATGGCCTGACCACCATAGTTCTCATAAAGCAGGATGCCACCCAAATCGACATTTGAGCGCAAGATGGCCATTACCCCACCCTGACTGCCAAGATTGGGCTTAATCCCTAGCAACCGGCTGTCTTCACAAAGCTGCTTGATCTGCTCGAAGTGTTCGGATGCATCGTCCAGTACCAGGACTTTGCTCATCACCAATGTTGCGTCAGTCATGTGTGCCCCTTTTTCTTATATAAATATCGGCCATGTACAGCCACGCAATTTCGTTTTCAGAACAGCTCCAACTCGCCTGCGGACTCCTCCTCCGCCTCGTAGGTGTCAATCCGAAAATCCAACGAAGTGTCAGCGCCTGTGCATAAACAGTACGTAAGATTGAAGCGCATTGAATCGTTTATCGCCACCTCATAGCGTTGAACATACTCGGGTTCAAGGGCTGATGCATAGTTGGCACAAGAGCTTTCGAGCATATAGGGCGTCGACATGCCGATGTGTGGGAAGGGTACGCCAAGGCCGCGATTGACCGCCCCACAGACCATATTGACCAACTCCGCATAGGCATCGCTCAGAGCCTGCTCGTCCAGGTCAGGTGTCTGACTCCGGGTCATGCGCACCATATGCTCATTGGTGGGTGCGTCATCATTGAACTGAAACAGCGCCACGATGCGAAACAGATAGGTAGAAATGGTCAGAACCACTAATTGCTGATTAGTGGTTGAGGGCACTACCTTATCCGCCGGCAGTTTGGTCAGGACACAAGTGTCCTCATCAGCACTGACACTGTTGGCCCGCACGGCCTTCTCAAATAGCCACTCGATACCTGTTTTAGCACTTTGACTGATCATGACTGTCAGCCCCTCCCGCCCAGCGCGTCGCGGATTTTGTCATTCGCCGCGCGCAAGCCAAACACTGCGGTTTGAATCATTTTTCCGCTGGCTTGCAGGTCCTGGAAGGTCGTGGTGGTGACCAAGTCGTTTTTATCAAGGTTCTCACGGTAATCGCGCGAGAGCTTTTCAGAGGTAATCGCCAGATCACGCACCCCATCCGCCACCACCGCAAAGCCGCGGCCTTGCTCGCCGGCGCGAGCGGCTTCAATCGAGGCATTGAGCGCCAGCATCACCACTTGTTTAACGATGACCGCAAACTCGGCGTTTTTGCTCTTCATGACCTTATTGTTGACCAGAATTGCTTCCATCTCTTCATGCCAGCGTTCAATGGTTTTTACCATTGCCAGCAATCCGGTAATTTCGCCGCGCAAGCGCTCATTCTCAGCACCGAGGGTGGTTCTAATCTGCGCCATCTCCGACTCGCAATGCCGCAGCGACTGCTCTAGGCCGTTCTCCCGATCGGCGCCACAGTGACGCTGGCTATCCAACTCACCCTGCACTCGCTCCAGCTCTTTTTCGATTTTTTGTCGTGCACCAAGCGCCTCTTTAGCCTGACTCTCTTGCAGGGCCTTTACCTCGGCGACGGACATGCGCTGCGACAGTTCGGCAATGCTGGCGTCCTTGGCACTGAGTTGCGCCTGATTGTGCTTATCGCGCGACGCCGCACTTAATGAGACGAAGAACGCGCCTGCACCCGCGCCGACAACAAACAGCACAACCCAAATCAATGAGAACCCCATCTTCTATCCCCTCAGAACTTTAAACACCTCGGCACACCGTCACCCGAGCGTATGGAGCAACAGCGCGAAACAGCAACCTGCGGAGCGCAAACAACCATCAGCACCCTCAACTTGCGCCTATGTGCTTGTTCTCATAGAGCTTATCGGTATCAAAGGGTAAAGCATTAGTCAAAAGCATAGTTCCTTTAAAAGTTTTGCCCGCCAAACCAGTCACGCCCCAGCATGGTGCGCGCACCAGAACGGCGCAGCCTGCTTTAAACAAGTGCGAAAACAGGCCAAAAACGCCCAGAAAAGTGAGCAAAACGCCCATAGAACCCGGCTCAGCATAAGTTGGCACAACCCCTGCAATAGCCAAATCGACAATTTAATAAAGCGCAGCCATCAACGAAGACGGTTGCACTTCCCGATAGAACGGGACTTGGACAAAGGCGTCCTCGCTAGGCCACTAGCGGGACGCCTTTTTTTTCAATTCCTGGCAGCAGATGCGTGGAGATAAGCCTTGAACAAACTCAAGTTAGTAATGATCGGTAACGGCATGGCCGGGGTTCGCACCCTCGAAGAGCTGCTCAAGCTCGCCCCTGAGCTCTACGACATTACCGTCTTCGGGGCCGAACCGCACCCCAACTACAACCGCATCCTGCTGTCACCGGTTTTGGCCGGCGAGCAAAGCTTTGAAGAAATCGTACTCAACGACCTGAGCTGGTACGCCGACAACAACATTCGTCTGATGCTTAATCGCAAAGTAGTGGCGATTGACCGGAAAAAACGCATAGTCACCGCCGAAGATGGCAGCACCGCCGAGTACGATCGCCTGCTAATCGCCACCGGCTCCAACCCCTTTATTCTGCCGGTACCGGGCAACAAGCTGCACGGTGTGATCGGTTATCGCGACATCGCCGACACCCAGATGATGATCGACACCGCGAAAACCCACAGCCATGCGGTGGTCATCGGCGGCGGCCTGCTGGGCCTGGAAGCGGCCAACGGCCTCAAGCTGCGCGGCATGGATGTGACCGTGGTGCACTTGGCCGACTGGCTAATGGAGCGCCAACTGGATAAAACCGCCGGCAAGCTGCTGCAAACCGCACTGCAAGAGCGCGGAATTCATTTCCGCACCAACGAACAAACCGAAGAGCTGATGGATAACGGCGAAGGCCGAGTCTGCGCGGTTAAATTTAAAAGCGGCGATGTTATCCCTGCCGATCTGGTGGTGATGGCTGCCGGCATCAAGCCCAATACCGAACTGGCCGAAAAATCCGGGATTCCGTGCAATCGCGGAATCTTGGTCAGCGACACCCTGCAAACCTACGACCCACGGATTTATTCGATTGGCGAGTGCGCCAACCATCGTGGCACCGCCTACGGCTTGGTAGCCCCGTTGTTTGATCAGGCCAAGGTCTGCGCCAACCACCTGGCTCAGCTCGGCTTTGCTCGCTACCAAGGCTCGGTAACCTCGACCAAGCTGAAAGTAACCGGCATCGATCTGTTTTCCGCCGGCGAATTTATGGGCGCCGAAGGCACCGAAACCATCACCCTTTCCGACCCGATTGGCGGCGTCTACAAGAAGCTGGTGATCAAGGACGACATCCTGGTCGGTGCCTGCCTGTACGGCGACACCGCCGACGGCGGCTGGTACTTCCGTCAGGTGAAAGAAAACGCCAACATCAGCCAGATTCGCGATCACCTGATGTTCGGCGAACAGGCTCTCGGCGACGCTGGCCACCAAGGCCAGAACAGCGCCGCGAGCATGCCCGACAGCATGGAAGTCTGCGGTTGCAATGGCGTGTGCAAAGGCACCATCGTTAAAGCCATTCAAGAGAACGGCCTGTTCAGCGTTGATGAAGTTAAAAAGCACACCAAGGCGGCCAGTTCTTGCGGCTCGTGCGCAGGGCTGGTTGAGCAGATTCTGATCAGCACCGTCGGCGGCGCCGCCGATGTTAAGCCGAAAAGCGAAAAAGCCATCTGCGGTTGCAGCGAACTGAACCACGGCCAGATTCGTAAACTGATCAGCGCCAAGCACCTGATCAGCATGACTCAAGCCATGAGCGAAATGGGCTGGACCACGCCAAACGGCTGTAGCACGTGCCGCCCGGCACTGAACTACTACTTGCTGTCCACCTGGCCAGGCGAAGCTAAAGATGATCCGCAATCGCGCCTGATCAATGAGCGTGTCCACGCCAACATCCAAAAAGACGGCACCTACTCGGTGGTACCGCGAATGTGCGGTGGGGTTACTAACTCATCGGAACTGCGGCGCATCGCCGACGTGGCCGACAAGTACAAGGTGCCGATGGTTAAGGTCACCGGCGGTCAGCGGATCGACCTACTGGGGATCAAAAAAGACGACCTACCTGGCGTCTGGAAAGACCTCGGCATGGCCTCCGGGTACGCCTACGGCAAGTCCATTCGCACCGTTAAGACCTGCGTCGGCAGCGAGTTCTGCCGCTTCGGCACCCAGAACTCAACGCAAATGGGCATCGACCTAGAACAGGCGTTGTCATACATGTGGTCGCCGCACAAAGTTAAATTGGCGGTCTCCGGCTGCCCGCGCAACTGCGCCGAGTCGGGGATTAAAGACGTCGGCATCATCGGCGTCGAGTCCGGCTGGGAGCTGTATATCGGCGGCAACGGCGGGATCAAGACCGAAGCTGGCGAGTTCTTCGTCAAGGTCAAGACTGCCGAGGAGGTCATGGAGTACAGCCTGGCCTTCCTCCAGCTGTATCGCGTAGAAGCCTTCTACCTGGAGCGCACCGTGCACTACCTGCAACGTGTCGGCATGGAGCACATCAAGAAGGCGGTACTGGAGGATGAGGCGAACCGCAAGGCGCTACACGCTAACCTGCTGTTCTCGCTGTCCTTCTTGCAGGACCCGTGGCAGGAGCAGCTGTCGAAGCCGCAACTGAGCAAAGAATTTGACCGCATTGCCGTCGTACAAGTTGAAGGAGAGCACGCATGAACTGGCTGAATATTTGCGCACTGGAAGAGATCAACGTGCTCGGCTCGCGCATCGTCGACGGTCCGAAAGGCGATATCGCGATCTTCCGCACCTCCAATGATGAGGTTTTCGCCCTCGATGACCGCTGCCCCCACAAAGGCGGCCCGCTGTCCCAAGGACTGATCTACGGCAAGCGCGTGGCCTGCCCGCTGCACAACTGGCAGATCGACTTGGAAAGCGGCGAAGCTCTGGCACCGGACGTGGGTTGCGCCCACAAATACCCGGTAAAGCTGGAAAACGGTCGGGTGTTCCTGCAGCTGAAAACCGTCACCGAGTGCGCCTGAGGAGACCGCACAGGAGTCTGTGCACCGCTGAGCAATAGCCCGGCCTGCTACAGACTCTCCGCGGTACCGCTGTCGGGCTGCGTCTTGCGCAGCCCCCTTCGACAGGAAACAGAGCCATGTCAGCGAAGATTCAAACCAGTACCTCAACGCAAACCACCCGCTCCATTTGCTGTTACTGCGGCGTGGGTTGCGGTGTGCTGATCGAGCACGACGGCGAGACCATCCTCAACGTCAAAGGCGACCCCGAGCACCCGGCCAACTTTGGCAAGCTGTGCAGCAAGGGCTCCAGCCTGCACCTAACCGGCGACCTCAGTGCCCGCGCCCTGTATCCAGAATTACGCCTGGGCAAACAACTGGCCCGGGCCCGCACCGACTGGGACAGCGCACTGGAGCACGCCGCCAATCAATTTGCCGCCACCATCGCCGAACACGGCCCAGACAGCGTGGCCTTTTATGTCTCCGGCCAGCTGCTGACCGAGGACTACTACGCCTTCAACAAATTGGCGCGGGCCTTGGTCGGCACCAACAATATCGACAGCAACTCGCGGCTGTGCATGTCCTCCGCGGTTACCGGCTACACCCGCAGCCTCGGTGCCGACGCGCCACCGTGCAGCTACGAGGACATCGAGCAAAGCGACTGCGTGCTGATTGTCGGCAGCAACATGGCCTATGCCCACCCGGTACTGTTTCGCCGCCTGGAAGAAGCCAAGGCCAAGCGGCCTCAGATGCAAATCATTGTGGTCGACCCGCGGCGCACCGACACCTGCGAGCTGGCTGACCTGCACCTGGCGATTCAACCGGGCACCGATGTCGCGCTGTTTCACGGCATCTTGCACATCCTGATGTGGGAAGGCTGGCTCGATCGCAGCTTTATCGAGCAGCACACCGAAGGCTTCGATGCACTGAAAACCCTGGTGCGTGACTTCACCCCGCAGATGGTGGCCGAGCTGTGCGGCATCAACGTCGCGGACCTGCAAACCTGCGCTCATTGGATCGGCACCAGCCCAAGCTTTCTGTCGCTGTGGTGCATGGGTCTCAATCAGTCGAGTGCCGGCAGCGCCAAGAACAGCGCGCTGATCAACCTGCACCTGGCCACTGGGCAAATTGGTCGGGTCGGCGCCGGGCCGTTCTCCCTTACCGGCCAGCCCAACGCCATGGGTGGCCGCGAAACCGGCAGCATGGCCAACCTCTTGCCCGGTCATCGCGAAGTGACCAACGCCGCACACCGCGACGAAGTTGCCCGCTATTGGGGCGTCGAGCAATTACCCGAAAATACCGGCTTAACCGCAGTAGAGCTGTTCGATGCCGTTGGCGACGGGCGTATCAAGGCGCTGTGGATTGCCTGTACCAATCCGGCGCAATCGATGCCAGATCAAAGCAAGATCCATCAAGCCCTCGCACTCTGCCCCTTTGTGGTGGTGCAAGAAGCTTTTAACACCACCGAGACCTGTCACTACGCCGACCTGTTGCTGCCCGCCAGCAGCTGGGGCGAAAAAGAAGGAACGCTGACCAACTCAGAACGACGCATCAGTCACGTCCGCCCGGCCATCTCAGCGCCTGGCCAAGCACGCGCCGACTGGTCAATCACGCTCGACTTTGCTCGCCGTCTAGAACAACGGCTGCGCCCTGCTCTGCCCAGCCTGTTTGCCTTCGACAGCCCGCAAGCGCTGTTTGACGAATATAAAGGCCTGACGGCCCGGCGCGACCTGGACATAGCGGGCCTGAGCTACAGCATTCTGGATCAGCAAGGACCGCAACAGTGGCCGTTTCACGCCGACCTACAAAGTGGCAGCACCCGCTTGTATGCCGATGCGCAGTTTCCAACCGCCTCGGGGCGCGCCCAGTTTGTTGCCGACCCTTATCGGGCGCCAGCGGAAAAACGCGATGCGCGCTTTACCCTCAGCCTTAACACCGGGCGCTTGCGTGACCAATGGCATGGCATGAGCCGCACCGGCACTGCAGCACGCCTGTTTGGCCATGTGGAAGAGGCGCTGCTGAGCCTGCACCCCGACGAGATGCGCCGGCGACGCTTACTCGACGGCCAACTGGTCAGCCTTAAAAGCCGGCGTGGCAGCCTGGTCTTACCGGTGCAGAGCGATGATAGCGTGCGCTCCGGTCACGCCTATCTGCCGATGCATTGGGGTGATCGCTTCCTCAAAGGTTTGGGCACTAATGTTCTGACCTCGCCGGTGTTTGACCCACTGTCCAAGCAGCCCGAACTCAAGCACACCAGTGTCGAAGTCAGCAAAGTGGAGCTGCCTTGGCAGCTGTTTGCCCTTGTGGAAGGCGACGTACAAAACCGCCTCAGCGCCCTGCGCCCGCTGCTGGAGGGTTTCGCCTATGCCAGCCTGGGCTTGGCCGGACGCGAACGGCCGGCACTGCTGATTCGCGCCGCCGCAGCCAGCGCCCCGGACAGTCAGTTGCTGGCACAAATCGACCAGCTGCTGGGCCTGGATGAAGGTCCGATCATGGCCTACGACGACCCACGCAAAGCCGTCGGCAAGCGCGTGCGCATAGAAAGCGGGCGAATCACCGCTATCCGCCTGGCCGGTGAAACAGCCGCCCGCGACTGGCTCAAGAGCTTGTGGAGCGAAGGGCGCGCCGATGAAGAGCTGCGCCGCTGGCTGTTGGCCCCCTTGAGCACCCCGCCCGGTAACAGCAGCGCAGTGGCCGACGGAAAAACCCTGTGTAGCTGCATGAACGTCAGCAATGCGGCGGTTTGCGCTGGCATCCAGCGTGGCCTCGACCTTAACGGTCTCAAGCAAGAACTTGGCTGTGGCAGCCAATGCGGCTCCTGCGTGCCCGAAATTAAACGCCTGCTGGCGACCCCGGCCGCACAGCCGCCCGCACAACTGTGAGAATCTTAAAATGAACGGAAAAGTCTGGTTGGTAGGTGCAGGTCCCGGTGACCCAGAGTTATTAACGCTCAAAGCGGTGCGCGCACTGCAGCACGCACAGATAGTGATGATCGATGACCTGGTCAATCCCGCCGTGCTTGAGCACTGCCCCAACGCCCGGGTTATCTCGGTCGGCAAACGTGGCGGCTGTCGCTCAACGCCGCAAGCCTTTATCCATCGCCTGATGCTGCGCTATTCGCGCCAAGGCAAATGCGTGGTCCGCCTGAAAGGTGGCGACCCGTGCATTTTCGGTCGCGGCAGCGAAGAAGCCGACTGGCTGCAACAGTTCGGCATCGAAGTCGAAATGGTCAATGGCATTACCGCAGGTCTGGCCGGAGCGACCAACTGCGGTATTCCACTTACGTTGCGTGGCGTCAGCCGAGGCGTCACCCTGGTCACCGCCCACACTCAAGATGACAGCAGCCTGAACTGGGCCGCGCTGGCACAAGGCGGCACAACCCTGGTGGTTTACATGGGCGTGGCCAAACTCAGCGAAATCCAAGACAGTTTGCTGGCCGGCGGCATGCGCAACGACATGCCCGTGGCCATGATTGAAAATGCCTCACTGCCCACTCAGCGTGAATGCCGCAGCAGCCTTGCGCAGATGCAACTGGACGCCCACGATTTCCAGCTGAAAAGCCCAGCCATCCTGGTTATCGGTGAGGTTGCCGCCGGCAGCCAAGCCATCACTCTGGCCCAAACGGCCTAACCGCTTCGCTCCTGCGAAGATGTACTTTGCCCGGCTTTGGCCGGGCTTTTTTATGTGCAAAGTGAAGCCAGACCCAAGCAGACCACCCACTCGGTGCGACCGTTCTGACCAGTAATGACAAAAAACATCAAGGGTAAACCAAGCCCCTATAGCCGTTGCATATTCCCGTTTGCTGGGAGCGCACTGCCAACAGGCGATTTTTTTAGGCAAAGAAAAGCCCGGCCTAAGCCGGGCTTTTCTTTGCTGCGGGCTCAGATCACTGAGCCTGCATTGCTTACACAGTATTACTGTGCAGCTTCAACACCAGCTTCTACGCGGCGGTTAACGGCGCGGCCAGCTTCAGTTGCGTTATCAGCAACTGGCTTGGCTTCACCGTAACCAACAGCATTAACACGGTCGCCAGCTACACCGTACTGGTTAACCAGTACAGCGCGAACGGCGTCAGCACGACGAGTCGACAGACCTTGGTTGTAAGCGTCGGTGCCAACGGAGTCAGTGTGACCTTCAACGGTGGTGGTGGTTTTTGGATACTGTTGCATGAAGTCAGCCAGGCTCTTGATATCGCCATAGCTGTCTTGCTTAACAACGGCCTTGTCGAAATCGAACTTAACGTCCAGCTCAACACGCACAGCCTCAGCAACCACTACGCAACCGGTCGAATCAACAGTGGCGTTGGCTTCAGTGCCTGGGCACTTGTCGTCAGCATCACAAACGCCATCGCTGTCGCTGTCGGTGCAAACTTCAGCAACCGGGGCAACTGGAGCAGCAGGCTTGGTGCCGCCGCCGAAGTTAACACCCAGACCGAGGCCAGCCATGTATTCGCTGTTGCCAGCGTCGATGTTGTACATGCCATCCAAGCTAGCCTTGGCGAACACGTTTTCGGTGAAGTAGTACTTCACACCAGTACCGATGTTAGCGAAGGTGCTGCGATCGCGACCGCCGGTCGAATCTTGACCGATGCTCTGGTGAGCAAAGCCAGCAGAAACGTATGGACGCAGGCCAACACCAGGGGTGCCAAAGTTATAAACAGCGTCAAGGGAGCTCAGGCTGCCCTTAATGTTTTTGCCGCTGTCTTCGCCACGGATGTCGTGATACTCACCGTAGGACAGAGCCAACTCAACGTCGTCAGTCAGGTAGTAGCCCAGCGAACCACCAAGCAGATTACCGTGATTGCCAAGATCGCGGCTGCTATCTGGAGCGTAGTACTTTGCGAAAGCGTCAGCTTCAACAGCGCCTTGACCTTGGGCCATAGCGTTGATCGAAGTTGCAGCAACCAAACTGGCAATGACTACGCCTAGAGTATTTTTCAGCTTCATCCGTAAATTCCTATCGTGGTGAAATTGTTCAAAATTGCAGCTGTACGACAATCATGTACAACTTAGCGGCGGACTTTAACACAGCAAAGCCCTATATAAAGGAACTTTTTACCTAACTATTCGTCGATAGCATCAGCAAATTTCTCGCGCAAGCGATCCAGTGCTCTTTTGTAACGCATTTTCGTGGCACTCAGGCCCATGTGCATGATGTCCGCAATTTCTTGAAACTCCAGCTCTGCGACAAAACGTAGCACTAGAATCTCGCGATCAATCGGATTGACATGTACCAGCCAACGATCAAGCCCCGCACGGTCTTCAGCCTTAACCGGCTTCTCTTCTATGGCCTCTTCCAGCGGATCTAGGCTTAAGGCATCCAACAAGCGCCTTTTGCGTCGTTCTTTACGGTACTGGGTAATGCACTCGTTATAGGTGATGCTATACAGCCATGTTTTAAATTTAGACTTGCCTTCGAAATTCTTTAAGCCATACAAGACTTTAAGCATGACCTCTTGGCAAACATCATCGGCATCACGCTCGCTACCCAAGTAACGGGCACAGACATTGAATAAGGTGCGCTGGTAGCGACGCATCAATTCTTCATAGGCACGGGTGATGTGCAGTAACTCGACATTCGCCCGCGCCACCAACTCCTCATCAGAGAGTTCACGGGGATCGTAACGCGAGGATAGCGCTTGAGTTTTATTCAAAACGAAGTGGGCCGACAGTCAGGTCAAAACCGCCACAACCCATACCCTAAAGGACTGGATTAGCGACATACATTAGCAGGGTTTAGCGTATTAGCGACTGCTGACACGCTGCTCGAGCAGTACCCGATTGGCCAGAGAAACCAGCTCGCCAGTCTCGGTCAGCACTATGGTTTTCACCGTGCCGATCTCTTCAATCTGCCCTTCGACCTCACCCACCTGAATTTGTTGCCCTACTTCATACAGCTCACGAACATAAATGCCGGCCAAGATCTGCCCGGCAATCTGCCGACTGCCCAGGCCTAAAGCCAGCGCTACAGCCGACCCTACCGAAATCAGCACAATGGCAATGACGTTGTTGAGCAACTCGGTTTTCACCTCCAGCTGCCCAATCGCCACCGACAGACTGATGATAATGATCAGCCACTGAGCAATCCGCCCCAGGCCGTTGGCATACTCCAGCCCAACACCTTCGGCCGCGCCACGCACCAACCCGCTGAGCAACTGCGCCGCCAACACGCCGGCCAGCAGAATTAATGCAGCGCCAAACACCTTAGGCACATACAAGGCCAGCACATCGAGGGTTGCCGAGACCCGTTCAAGCCCCAACTGATCAACTGCCGAGACCAAAAACACCAGCAACACAAACCAGTAAATAATTTTGCCAATCAGGGTCGAAACCGGTACCTGAATGCCTACCCGCGCCAGCAACTTGGTGAGGCCGGTGCCCGCCATCAGGCGGTCAAGGCCAATCTTGGCCAGTACTTTGGACAACAGGGTATCGAGCAACTTAGCCAGCACAAAACCGAGTAAGACCAGAACCATTGCAACTATCAGGTTCGGGATGAAAACTGCAACCTTGGACCAAACCGCTGCCATAGCGCCGACTAAGCCTTGTGTTACCGGATCAAATTCCATGATTAATCAGCCTTATTAGCAGTGCTGGTGGAGGCTTTACGCCGTGAGACGGGGGCCAGATGAGGTGAGCCTTTGCTGACTGCCAACATAGTGGCGCCGAACCAATGGCCGACCAAGCTAAACATCTCGCCAGCGCCGATTTGCCGATTGGCGGTTTTCAATACCCGGCCCAGACACGCATCGTCATCATGAGTCGATGGCGCAGTATTGAGTAGTTCACGCAGGGACTGTTCAAAAGGATCGTGCATACGCACCTCTGAGGTCATGTCGGCTAGACGCATTGAGACGCAAGCAAGTCACGTCACAGCCAGCGCAAACGGCGAAACAACCACCACTGGCCAAAGCTCAAAGCGCCCATTAATACGCACACGAGGATAAAGGCATAGGGCAACTCTGCGCCTGGAATACCGCCGACGTTAATGCCCAGCAAGCCAGTTAAAAAGCTCAGCGGCAGGAAAAATCCGGTAATGATGCCGAAACGATACATGGTGCGGTTCATCTGCTCGGACATGCGCCGGTGTTCGGACTCCAGAATCAGCGCAACCCGCTCACGAATCAGCTCAAGCTCTTCCAGATAGCGGGTCAGGTGGTTATTTAACTCATTCCAGTAACCACAGGCATCAGGACTGAACCAGGCGCGCTTATTACTGGCCAGTTGCGCATAGATATCCCGTTGCGGCGCCAAAAAGCGCCGCAAACTGGCCGAACGACGGCGAATCTGCTGCAACTGCCCATGATCGGGAACATAACGCTCATCGTTGTCGATGTGTTCCTCTTCAACATCAACTGGCTCGGTCAGCCCAACTACCAAGGTTTCAATTTTGCTGGTGAGCTGAGTGGCCAAGCCCAGAATCAAGTCTGAGGTGTTCTTCGGCCCGCGCCCCTGAGTGAGTTGCTCAACCAAGTCGCTTACCGCCCGCAAGGGCCGCATGCGCATAGAGATAACCCGCTGGGCGTCAGCAAAAATGCGCACCGAGACCATATCCTCAGGCTCGGCACCGGGATTGAGATTGACTCCGCGTAAAAACAGCAGCATCTCATCGGCCGGCAAGCTCAATAAGCGTGGCCGGGTGTTTTCTTCGAGCAGCAAGTCGCAGCTGAATTCGCTAAGCCCGCTGTGCTGGCGCAACCACTCTTGCGCCAGCGGATGACTGCGATCCCAGTGCAGCCAAAGACTTTCGCTGGGCTGCAAACTCAGTCGATCCAAATCCTCACAGCCAAGCTCGCGAGCCCCGCCGGCGCCATCCAGCACAAACCCCTCTACCAGGCCGCACGCCTCATTTACATCTTCGTGCATTGCTATTTCCATGACGTGCTTAAGCGCAGCCGCAAGCCCAGCGCGTGAAATATTACGCTGACGAGCAATTAAGCCGGCACAGCCAGCGCTTGTGGCGACACAATCACGCCATTGTTGTCGGCATATACATATTCACCCGGACGGAAAGTCACACCGCCAAAAGTTACTGCTACGTTCAGATCACCAATGCCGCGCTTGTCGGTCTTCATCGGATGGCTGGCCAGCGCCTGTACACCCAAATGGGTTTGCGCAATCACATCGACGTCGCGCACGCAGCCGTACACTAGCAAGCCTTCCCAGCCATTTTTGGCGGCTTTTTCGGCCAGCATGTCGCCCAGCAAAGCGCGGCGCAGCGAACCGCCACCATCGACCACTAGGACTTTGCCTTTGCCGTTCAGCTCGACTTGATCCTTGACCAGGGAGTTATCTTCGAAGCATTTGATGGTGACTATCTCGCCACCAAAGGAGTCGCGGCCGCCGAAATTACTGAACATCGGCTCAACCACCTGTACCAGCTCTGGATAGGCATCGCACAAATCTGGGGTTATGTAGTGCATGGCAAAACTCCGCTAAAAATCAAAAATTAAACATCAATACCAATTCGATCGCCCTGATAGACCAGCGGCAAAGGCTGCAAATTACGGCTCGAACACCTATAGCATCAGCTGCCGAGATCGATCTGAAAACCCCGTCCCCGGCGCAGCGTTACAGCTTAGCCGTGTCTGGCAGCGCCGAAAATGCCTCAGGCAAACACTGCTGGCGCAACCAATGCTCAACCAGCGGCCAGACTTCACGTTGCGCCTGCTTGCTCACCAGCATTTCCACATGGCCAAAATCGTCAGTAAAACCACTCTTGCGCCCCAGACAGAGGTATTCGCGGGTAACCGAGCCAAACTGCTTGAGCAGTTTGCGGCACGCCCAAGGCGGATCCTGTCGATCACCCTCGGCACTCACCGCCAACACCGGCACCTTAACCTCGGCAAGCCCTGCCCACCAGTCGCGCTCGGTGTCGCCAAAGCGGCCAAACAAGCCGTGCCAGCGCAGGCTTTCCAGTGCCAGGCCGATAGGCTCATCTTCCGGCCCACGCTTGAGCCGAGAGCCGGAAATATGCACAAACCGCTTAAGCAACAAACGTCCACCCCACTCCACCGGCGGCATTTTCAGCGGCCAATAGACCCGGCTAATTTGGCTGCCAAACAGCGCCACAGAGGCCGCGTCTTGCTCGCTCAAATAGTGTCCACCCAGGGCAGCAGTCAGTGTCGTGCCACCGAGCGAATGTCCAATCCAGTGCGGCGCTTGCTGGGTTTTTTCACGGACAAAGGCGGCGATCGCCGGCAGGTCGTAACGGGCATAGTCGCTGACCCGATTAGCTTTGTAGTGCTGATTGCGTGGCGATAAGCCATGCCCGCGCATCTCGGCAATCCACACATCAAAACCACTGCGGGCCAAATGCGCGCCCAAGCCAATGGCCTTTGGGGAATACCAAAAGCGTCGGTTGGAAAAGCTGCCATGCAGCAAAATCACCGGCACCCCGCGAGCCTGCTCAAAACCGGGCAAGCCCAAGCGAGTCAGTGCCAACTCGACCGTCAAATCCGGGCTGTTACCAGGTTTTAGATGATAAACATCCTCGGTCAGGTCATTGCGAAACTCGGCGCTCATCAGCGCCACGGGAAATAGTTCACTGCTGCTGTGCATAGTGTTTCTGGCATAAAAAAGGACGGGAAGATCCCGTCCTTTTACTGAGTAGTACGGTTAAGCCTGGCTTTCAGCCAGGAACAACCAGGTATCGAGCACCGAATCGGGGTTCAGCGAAACGCTTTCAATCCCCTGCTCCATCAACCACTTGGCCAGATCTGGATGATCAGACGGGCCTTGGCCGCAGATACCAATGTATTTGTTGGCCTTGCGGCACGCCTGAATGGCATTCGACAGCAACTTCTTAACCGCCGGATTACGCTCATCAAACAGGTGCGCGATGATCCCGGAGTCTCGATCCAGGCCCAGGGTCAGCTGGGTCAGATCGTTGGAACCAATCGAGAAGCCATCGAAGAACTCGAGGAATTCGTCGGCCAGAATCGCGTTGGAAGGCAGCTCGCACATCATGATCACGCGCAGGCCATTCTCGCCACGGGACAAGCCGTTGCTGGCCAGCAGATCGACCACCTGACTGGCCTCACCCAAGGTGCGCACGAACGGCACCATGATCTCGACGTTGGTCAAGCCCATCTCATTGCGCACTTTCTTCAGTGCCCGGCATTCCAGCTCGAAGCAGTCACGGAAGGATTCACTGATGTAACGCGAGGCGCCACGGAAACCCAGCATCGGGTTTTCTTCTTCCGGCTCGTACAGTTTGCCGCCGATCAGGTTGGCGTATTCGTTGGACTTAAAGTCCGACAGCCGCACTATCACCTTCTTCGGCCAGAAAGCCGCCGCCAAGGTGCTAATGCCCTCGACCAGCTTCTCGACATAGAAGCCCACCGGATCGCTATACCCGGCGATGCGTTTCTCGACGCTGTCCTTGATCTCCGCCGGCAAGCTGGCGAAGTTCAGTAGCGCCTTAGGGTGCACGCCGATCATGCGGTTGATGATGAATTCCAGCCGCGCCAGGCCTACGCCTTCATTGGGCAGCTGGGCGAAATCGAAAGCACGGTCGGGGTTGCCGACGTTCATCATGATCTTGAACGGCAGATCCGGCATGGCATCGACGGAGTTCTTGCGAATATCAAAACCCAGCTCGCCTTCGAAGATAAAGCCGGTATCGCCCTCGGCGCAGGACACGGTAACGCCCTGACCGTCTTGCAATATGTGAGTCGCGTTGCCGCAGCCGACCACCGCCGGAATACCCAACTCACGGGCGATAATGGCCGCGTGGCAGGTACGCCCGCCGCGATTGGTGACGATGGCGCTGGCGCGTTTCATCACCGGTTCCCAATCCGGGTCGGTCATGTCGGAGACCAACACATCGCCCGGCTGGACCTTGTCCATCTCGGAAACGTCGTGAATCACCCGCACTTTGCCGGCGCCAATGCGCTGACCGATGGCGCGGCCCTCGACCAGGACTGTGCCTTTTTCTTTGAGCAGGTAGCGCTCCATGACATTGATATTGGTGCGGCTTTTGACGGTTTCCGGGCGAGCCTGAACGATATACAGCTTGCCGTCATCGCCATCTTTGGCCCACTCGATGTCCATCGGCCGGCCGTAGTGCTTCTCGATGATCAGCGCCTGCTTGGCCAACTCGGTGACCTCGGCATCGCTCAGGCAAAAGCGCGCACGATCGGCGTGCTCAACATCAACCACCTTGACCGACTTGCCGGCCTTGGCTTCGTCGCCATAAACCATCTTGATCGCTTTGCTACCCAGGTTGCGGCGCAGGATCGCCGGGCGACCGGCCTCCAGGGTTTGCTTGTGCACATAAAACTCGTCTGGGTTGACCGCGCCCTGCACCACGGTTTCGCCCAGGCCGTAGGCGCCGGTGATAAACAC
>MHZN01000295.1:37533-55159 GCA_001830395.1 Pseudomonadales bacterium RIFCSPLOWO2_12_59_9
CACCCCGGCAGTGCCGGTTTCGGAGCGCACCATGCGCTGCACACCGGCCGACAAGGCGACCAACTTATGGTCGAAGCCCTGGTGCACGCGATAAGCGATGGCGCGATCGTTGAACAACGAGGCGAATACTTCTTTGGCGGCGCGGATCACGTTGTCGACGCCACAGATATTCAAAAAAGTTTCTTGCTGGCCGGCAAAGGAGGCGTCAGGCAAGTCTTCGGCGGTTGCCGATGAGCGCACGGCCACGGCCATGTGTGGGTTGCCGGCGGACATTTCGGCAAATGCGGTGCGGATTTCGCTGTTTAAACGCTCGGGGAACTCGGCATCCATCACCCATTGGCGAATTTTTGCACCGGTTTTGGCTAAGGCGTTGACGTCATCGACATCCAGCGCGTCCAGCGCCGCATGAATTTGTTCATTTAGGCCGCTGAGCTCAAGAAAGTCACGATAAGCCTGAGCTGTAGTGGCAAAGCCACCGGGAACCGAAACACCGGCGCCAGCAAGATTGCTGATCATCTCGCCGAGGGATGCGTTCTTGCCCCCTACATGCTCAACATCAGCGATGCCGAGCTTATCGAGGGAAACTACGTAATCTACCAAGGTGATCTCTCCACTGATGTTTTGAAAAAGCGCCTGTCGGAAAACTCAGGATGCCGACAGGCGGCTAAACGAGACGCTCCGTGCTGCGGTGGTCGGCCCCTTAAAAATAAGTAACAATGCCGTCCGGTAAGGGCCGCTAAATGCGCGGCCCATGATAGCCAAGAATCGTCACAACCTTAAGGCCTTTGGCGCAAATGAAACGATCTGCTTTTTTCATCTCCGATGGTACCGGCATAACAGCCGAAGCACTCGGTCAGAGTCTACTGGCCCAATTTGAAAATATTACCTTCAGCAAGCTCACCCGCCCCTACATCGACAGTGTTGAAAAAGCCCGCGCCATGGTACAGCAAATCAACGCTGCCGCCGTCAACGACGGGGCTCGGCCGATTATTTTCGACACCGTGGTCAATCAAGACATTCGCGATATCCTGGCCGAATCCGACGGCTTTATGATCGATATCTTCTCCAGTTTTTTGGCCCCACTGGAGCAAGAGTTAATCTCGCACTCCTCCTACTCGGTCGGCAAATCCCACTCGATCAACTCCAATTCCAACTATATGGAGCGTATCGACGCGGTTAATTTTGCCCTGGATAACGACGACGGCGCCCGCACCCACTACTACAACAAAGCCGATTTGATTCTGGTGGGCGTCTCACGCTGCGGCAAAACCCCGACCTGTTTATACATGGCCTTGCAATATGGCATCCGCGCGGCGAACTACCCGCTGACCGAAGATGACATGGAGCACCTGCAACTGCCCGCAGCCCTTAAAGCCTTTAAACACAAGCTGTTCGGCCTGACCATCGACCCCGATCGCCTGACCGCGATTCGCAACGAGCGCAAACCCAACAGCCGCTACGCCAGCTTTGCCCAGTGCGAATTTGAAGTGCGCGAAGTGGAAAACCTGTTTCGCCGCGAAAACATCCCGCACATCAACTCCACGCATTTTTCGGTGGAAGAAATCTCCGCCAAAATCCTGGTGGAAAAAGGTGTTGAGCGACGTTTGAAATAACCCCACGCCGCTGCAAAAAACCGCTAAAAGCCCGCAACTCGCGGGCTTTTTCGTTTAGAACGCATCACCCGGCACGCGCACCCAGCCTTCCATCAGCACCCGGGCGCTGCGGCTCATGATGGCCTTGGTAACCGTCCACTCGCCGTTGACCTGAGTCGCTTCGGCGCCGACGCGCAAAGTGCCGGACGGATGACCGAAACGTACGGCGCTACGCGCCCCGCCACCCGCTGCAAGACTCACCAAAGTCCCCGGGATGGCCGCGGCAGTACCGATGGCCACGGCCGCCGTACCCATCATCGCGTGGTGCAGCTTGCCCATGGACAGCGCCCGCACCAGTAGATCGACCTCTGCAGCGGCGATCAGCTTGCCGCTGGAGGCGAGGTAATCCTTAGGTTTGGCGACAAAGGCAATCTTCGGTGTGTGCTGACGTTGGGCCGCCTCTTCCGGCGTTTTGATCAGCCCCATGCGCAAAGCCCCGGCGATACGGATCTGCTCGAACTTCTCCAACGCTTTGGCGTCACTGTTGATCGCCTCACGCAATTCGGTGCCGAGATAGCCAATGTCTTCGGCGTTGACGAACACGGTTGGGATGCCCGCCGTAATCATGGTGGCCTTGAGCGTACCGATACCAGGCACCTCAAGATCGTCAATCAGGTTGCCGGTGGGGAACATCGAACCGCCCTCGTCCGCGTCATCGGAAGGGGCGATAAACTCCAGCACGATCTCAGCCGCCGGAAAGGTCACGCCGTCCAGCTCGAAGTCGCCCGTTTCCTGTACTTGGCCGTTGGTGACGGGCACATGGGCGATGATGGTCTTGCCGATATTGGCCTGCCAGATACGCACCACACAGGTGCCGTTCGAAGGAATCCGTGCCGGATCGACCAAGCCTGCGTGGATCGCAAACGCCCCGGCGGCGGTCGACAGGTTGCCGCAATTGCCGGACCAGTCGACAAACGCTTTATCGATCGAGACCTGGCCGTAGAGGTAGTCCACGTCATGCCCAGGCACGTCGCTCTTGGACAGAATCACGCACTTGCTGGTGCTGGAGGTGGCGCCGCCCATGCCGTCGATATGCGCGCCATAGGCATCAGGGCTGCCGATTACCCGCATAAACAGTTTATCCCGCGCCGCCCCCGGCACCTGAGCGACCTCGGGCAAATCCTGCAGGCGGAAAAACACGCCTTTACTGGTGCCGCCACGCATATAGGTAGCGGCAATTTTGATCTGGGGAACCTGGCTCATAAACGTTTCTCTGGATAAAACTATCCTGAAGAGAGCAAGGCGTCAGGTTGCCCTAACACCTTGCTGCACTGCATCAGTGAGCCGCTACCGTCGCTTCAAGGAAGTCTTGAGCGAAGCGCTGCAATACACCACCGGCTTCGTAGATCAACACTTCTTCATCGCTGTCCAAACGGCAGATCATCGGCACTTCGACGCGCTCACCATTCTTGCGGGTGATGACCAGAGTCATGGTCGCGCGCGGAGTGCGCTCGCCAATCACGTCAAAGACCTCAGTGCCATCGATCCCCAGGGTTTTGCGATTCACACCCGGCTGAAACTCCAGCGGCAACACGCCCATACCCACCAGGTTGGTGCGGTGAATGCGCTCAAAACCCTCTGCGGCAATCACCTCGACACCGGCCAGACGCACGCCTTTGGCCGCCCAGTCGCGGGACGAACCCTGACCGTAATCGGCGCCGGCGATGATGATCAGCGGCTGCTTGCGCTCCATGTAGGTTTCAATGGCTTCCCACATGCGCGTTACTTTGCCTTCCGGCTCGATGCGGGTCAGCGATCCCTTCTGCACTTTGCCGTCAACCACCGCCATCTCGTTGACCAGTTGCGGGTTGGCGAAAGTGGCACGTTGCGCGGTCAGGTGATCACCTCGGTGGGTGGCGTAGGAGTTGAAGTCCTCTTCCGGCAGACCCATTTTGTGCAGGTACTCACCGGCGGCGCTGTCCAGCATGATGGCGTTGGACGGCGACAGGTGATCGGTGGTGATGTTGTCCGGCAGCACCGCCAGCGGACGCATGCCTTTCAACGTCCGCTCACCGGCCAGCGCGCCTTCCCAATACGGCGGACGGCGGATATAGGTGCTCATCTCACGCCAGTCATACAACGGGCTTTTGGACTCTTCAACGGTGCCCAGATCGAACATGGGAATGTAGATTTCGCGGAACTGCTCCGGCTTGACGCTTTCCTTGACGATGGCATCGATTTCTTCATCAGACGGCCAGATGTCCTTCAGGCGGATTTCGCGGCCATCGACCACGCCCAGCACGTCCTGTTCGATATCGAAGCGGATGGTGCCGGCAATCGCATAAGCCACCACCAGCGGCGGCGACGCGAGGAACGCCTGCTTGGCATACGGATGGATGCGTCCGTCGAAGTTGCGGTTGCCCGACAACACGGCAGTGGCGTACAGGTCACGAGCGATGATTTCTTGTTGGATGACTGGATCCAGCGCACCGCTCATGCCATTGCAGGTGGTGCAGGCAAAACCGACGATGCCGAAACCGAGCTGTTCCAGTTCCGTCAGTAGCCCGGCGTCTTTCAGGTACAGCTCGGCCACCTTTGAACCCGGCGCGAAGGACGTCTTGACCCAAGGTTTGCGCAGCAAGCCAAGTTTATTGGCGTTACGCGCGAGCAGCGCGGCAGCCACCACGTTGCGCGGGTTACTGGTATTGGTGCAGCTGGTGATGGCGGCAATGATGACCGCGCCATCCGGCATTTCGCCGGCGGTTTCTGTCCAGGCCCCGGAAACGCCTTTGGCAGCCAGATCACGGGTGGCCAACAGTGCATGGGGATTGGACGGGCCAGCCATGTTGCGGCCGACCGTGGACAGATCAAAACTCAGCACCCGCTCGTACTCGGCCTGCTTGAGCGTGTCGGCCCACAAACCGGCGGTCTTGGCGTAATTTTCTACCAGTGCCACCTGCTGTGCTTCACGGCCGGTGAGCTTGAGATAGTCGATCGTTTGTTCATCGATATAGAACAGGCCGGCAGTGGCGCCGTACTCTGGAGTCATGTTGGAGATGGTGGCACGGTCGCCAATGGTCAGACTGGCCGCACCCTCGCCGAAGAACTCCAGCCAAGCACCCACGACGCGCTGCTTGCGCAGAAATGCAGTCAGCTCCAAGACGATATCGGTGGCGGTAATGCCGGGCTGGCGCTTACCGGTCAGCTCGACACCGACGATATCCGGCAGACGCATCATCGAGGCGCGGCCGAGCATTACGGTTTCCGCTTCCAGACCGCCCACGCCCACGGCGATCACGCCCAGCGCATCCACATGCGGGGTGTGGCTGTCGGTACCCACACAGGTATCCGGAAAAGCCACGCCGTCACGGGCCTGAATGACCGGCGACATTTTCTCCAGATTGATCTGGTGCATGATGCCGTTACCGGCCGGAATCACGTCGACGTTCTTGAACGCGGTCTTGGTCCACTCGATAAAGTGGAAACGGTCTTCGTTACGACGGTCCTCGATGGCGCGGTTTTTGGTGAAGGCATCCGGGTCAAAACCACCGCACTCAACGGCCAGCGAGTGATCGACGATCAGCTGAGTAGGTACTACCGGGTTGACCTTGGACGGGTCGCCGCCCTGCTCGGCAATCGCATCACGCAGGCCGGCCAAGTCGACCAGTGCGGTCTGGCCGAGGATGTCGTGGCAAACCACGCGGGCCGGATACCAGGGAAAATCGAGGTCCTGTTTACGCTCGATCAGCTGTTTAAGCGCATCGGTCAGCGCGGCCGGATCACAGCGGCGCACCAACTGTTCAGCCAGCACACGGGACGTGTAGGGCAGCTTGGCGTAAGCGCCGGGAGCTATGGCATCGATCGCTGCGCGGGTGTCGAAGTAGTCCAGCACGCTGCCGGGCAGGTTCTTACGGTATTGAGTGTTCATCATGCTGCTCATGGTTATGGGCGCTCCTTGAGTGGCAAGAAGGCCAGATCTTCCGGGCCGACATAATTGGCGCTCGGGCGGATGATCTTGCCGTCGATGCGCTGCTCGATAACGTGGGATGACCAGCCCGAGGTGCGGGCGATCACGAACAGCGGCGTGAACATGGCGGTCGGCACGCCCATCATGTGGTAGCTGACGGCGCTGAACCAGTCGAGGTTGGGAAACATCTTCTTGATGTCCGCCATCACCGACTCTAGTCGCTCGGCAATGTCGAACATCTTGCTGTTGGACTGCTCGGCGCTGAGCTGACGGGCCACTTCCTTGATGACCTTGTTGCGCGGGTCGGCAACGGTGTAGACCGGATGGCCGAAACCGATCACCACTTCCTTCTTCTCGACACGGGCACGGATATCGGCTTCAGCCTCATCCGGATTGTCGTAACGCTTCTGGATCTCGAAGGCCACTTCATTGGCGCCGCCATGCTTAGGACCGCGCAATGCGCCGATGCCACCGCAAATAGCGGAATACATGTCGGAACCAGTGCCAGCCACCACGCGCGCAGCAAAGGTCGAGGCGTTGAACTCATGCTCGGCGTAGAGAATCAGTGAAACGTGCATGGCGCGCACCCAGCTTTCACGCGGCGCTTCACCGTGCAGCAGATGCAGAAAGTGCCCACCGATGGTGTCGTCGTCGGTTTCCACATCGATACGCTTGCCGTTGTGGCTGAAGTGGTACCAATACAGCAGCATTGAACCCTGCGCGGCCATCAGCTTGTCAGCGATGTCACGGGCACCCGGGTGATTGTGATCGTCCTTCTCAGGCGACAGGCAGCCCAGCACAGAAACGCCGGTACGCATCACGTCCATCGGATGAGCCGAAGGCGGCAGTTGCTCCAGTGCGGCTTTCAAGGCAGCCGGCAGACCACGCAGCGCCTTCAACTTGGTTTTGTAAGCCGCCAGTTCCGCCACGTTCGGCAATTTGCCGTGGACCAGCAGGTGGGCAATTTCCTCGAACTCGCAACTAGTGGCGACATCAAGAATGTCATAGCCACGGTAGTGCAGATCATTGCCAGTACGGCCAACAGTACAGAGGGCGGTATTGCCAGCAGTGGTGCCACTCAAGGCAACGGATTTTTTTGGCTTGAAGCCCGGGGTAGTCGTTTCGGGGGTAGCGCTCATGACTAGAGATTCCTGATTTTATCCGGGTGAACTGGTGCTTGTATCCGCAGGCTGGCTCGAGGGAGTCAAGTCAGCCGGCGTGCTGGTCATTTTTTGGCGGCAAACAACGCATCGAGGCTCTGCTCGAAGGCGTGGTAGTTGATGCGTTCGTACAGTTCCATGCGGGTCTGCATGGTATCGATCACATTCTTCTGGGTGCCATCGCGGCGAATCGCGGTGTAGACGTTTTCCGCCGCTTTGTTCATGGCGCGGAACGCCGACAACGGGTAAAGCACCAGGGACACATCGGCGGCGCCTAGCTCTTCGGTGGTGTACAAAGGCGTTGCGCCAAACTCGGTGATATTGGCCAGAATCGGCGCTTTGACCTTGGCGGCAAACAGCTTGTACATATCCAGCTCGGTGATCGCCTCAGGGAAGATCATGTCCGCGCCGGCTTCAATACAGGCCGCCGCACGATCCAGAGCCGACTGCAGGCCTTCCACCGCCAGCGCATCGGTACGCGCCATAATCACAAAGCTGTCATCGGTGCGCGCATCGACTGCGGCTTTGATGCGGTCGACCATTTCCTGCAAGGAAACGATTTCTTTATTGGGCCTATGACCGCAGCGCTTGGCGCCAACCTGGTCTTCGATATGAATGGCCGCGGCGCCGAACTTGATCATCGACTTAACGGTACGTGCGACGTTAAACGCCGAAGAGCCAAAACCGGTGTCCACATCCACCAACAACGGCAGGTCGCACACATCGGTAATCCGTCGCACGTCGGTCAGCACATCGTCCAGCCCGGTAATCCCCAAGTCCGGCAAGCCCAGGGAGCCGGCAGCCACGCCGCCGCCCGACAAGTAAATCGCCTTAAAGCCGGCGCGCTGGGCCAGCAAGGCATGGTTGGCGTTAATCGCGCCGACCACCTGCAACGGGTGCTCATTGGCGACCGCATCGCGAAAACGCTGGCCTGGGGTACTTTTGACTGAACTCATGACTCACCTCGTGACGTGATTGTCTGATCGTTAGCGCCTTTATAGTGGCGTTCGATATTGCGCTTGGAAGCACCGATGTGACGGCGCATCAGCAACTCGGCCAGCTCACCGTCACGGTCAGCAATGGCATCGAGAATTCGGTGGTGCTCGGCGAAGGCTTGACGCGGGCGATTGGGTACCGCCGAAAACTGAATGCGGTACATGCGCACCAGTTGATACAGCTCGCCGCAAAGCATTTGCGTCAAGGTGCGATTGCCACTGCCTTGAATGATGCGGTAGTGGAAATCGAAATCGCCTTCTTGCTGGTAATAGCCGACGCCCGCCTGAAACGCCGCGTCCTGCTCATGGGTCTCAAGCACTCGGCGCAGCTCGGCAATCTCGGCATCGCTCATGCGCTCGGCGGCCAAGCGACACGCCATGCCCTCCAGCGATTCGCGGATCTCATACAACTCGACCAACTCGGCATGGCTTAACGAGACCACCCGCGCGCCCACATGCGGCACCCGCACCAACAAGCGCTGGCCTTCTAGCCGGTGAATCGCCTCGCGCAACGGGCCCCGGCTAATGCCATAGACCCGCGCCAATTCCGGCTCGGAAATCTTGCTGCCGGGGGCGATCTCACCTTTGACTATAGCCGCCTGAATCAGTCGAAACACCTGCTCGGCGAGGGTTTCCGCATCATCTTGCAGGCTGCCTATTACGTCGCTAACCACTTGCATAGTGTCGACACCATATCATTTAACTGAGCAAAAATTAGCCTTTAAGCGCCTATCCGTCAAGCAAAAACAATAGATTGTCGACAATAACGTTTCAGCGGGAAATCTTATCAACTCATGCAAAACCGTTGAAATCACCTCTAAGTGCCTGTCACCACTGAAAAAGCCCATGTTAGAATGCAACCCTTTAGTGTTTCAGCTGCCAAACCGGCCAAGCTGCTTAAGCTGCTAGAATCAAGCGCTTGGCCCACCTACAGCCTGTCATGCACACCCGCCTTAATTTGCCTGTCTTTTACCGTTATTGGACTTATGACTCTCAAGCTCCCACCCCTATTGCTTAGCCTGTGGTTATTACCGGGTGTTAGCCTCGCCGCAGACAAACCCATTTTTGGCTTGAATGAGTACGCCCAGCTGGTCGGCCTGGATCTTGAAGTCGCCGCCAAGCTGGACACCGGCGCCAAAACCGCATCCCTGAGTGCCCGCGACATAAAACGTTTTAAGCGTGACGGCGAAACCTGGGTGCGTTTTTATCTAGCCATCGATGCCGCCCACGCTCACCCGATCGAACGACCGCTGGCGCGCATTAGCAAAATCAAACGCCGAGCTGGCGATATTGACCTTGAAGAAGGCAAAACCTACACCCCTCGCCCGGTGATCGAACTGGCCATTTGCATGGGTAAAACCCTGGGCAATATCGAGGTCAACCTGACCGATCGCAGCGCCTTTCAGTATCCTTTGCTGGTTGGTTCCGAAGCCCTGAAACACTTCGATGCCCTGATCGACCCCAACTTAAAATACGCAGCAGGTAAACCTGCCTGTGCCACTGCCGCTCTAGCTGCCGAGTAATTCACATGCGCTCTCTTAACCTGCATTTGAAAGTCCTGATTACCCTGTTGGTGGCGCTAGGCATTCTAGTTACGGCCTATCAGATTTTTATTCTCGGTATTCCAGTCACCACCGACGAAACCGATTACCTGTGGAACGTCGACGCCAAGGTGGAGTTTCAAGCCAACCCGCGTGACCCGGTGAAGGTGCAAATGTTCGTGCCGCCACTGAACCAGGACTACGTCAGCCTGAATGAGAGCTTTATTTCCAATAACTACGGTGTCGGCATCAACCGCACCGACGGCAACCGCAAGGTCACCTGGTCGGCCCGGCGTGTCAGCGGCAACCAAACTTTGTATTACCGCCTGGTGCTGACCAAACGCTACAGCGGAGAAAAACCCAAGGCCAAGGGGCCGATCTTCCGTGAAAGCATTGCCGTCGAAGGCGCCGAGAAGGTCGCCGCCGAAGCCTTGCTGGCACCGATCCGCCAGCACTCCGCCGATGTCGAAACCTTCATCAGCGAAACTATCCAACGGGTTAATAACAAGAGCGACGACAACGTAAAACTACTCTTTGCCGGTAATGACTCAATCGGCAACAAAGCCCGCATCATCGAACTGCTACTGTCGATTGCCCATGTCCCCATGGAACGGGTGCACACCATTCGCCTGGTGGCCGACCAGCCGCAAAATCCAGAGCTATGGCTGCGCAGTTTTAATGGCAAGGATTGGCTGTACTTCAGCCCCGAAACCGGTGAACAAGGCCTGCCGAGCGACCGGATGATCTGGTGGACCGGCGATGAAAGCCTGATCAACGTTGAAGGCGGCAAAAAACCCAAGGTGACCTTCAGCCTCAGCAACAGCGAGATGAATGCCATCCAGCTGGCCAAACGCACCGACGCCAATACCGACGTCAACTTCCTCGAATATTCGCTCTACGGCTTGCCGCTGCAAACCCAACAGACCTACCAGATTCTCATCGTACTGCCGCTCGGCGTGCTGATAATTTTGATTCTGCGTAACCTCGGCGGCCTGCAAACCCTCGGCACCTTTACCCCCGTGCTGATTGCCCTGGCGTTTCGCGAAACCCAGCTGGGCTTTGGCATCATGCTGTTCACCTTGATTACCGCCCTAGGTTTGTCACTACGTTCCTACCTTGAACATCTAAAGTTGCAGATGCTGCCCAGGCTCTCGGTGGTGCTGACCTTTGTGGTCATACTGATTGCCGTCATCAGTCTGTTCAGCCACAAACTTGGCCTCGAACGCGGCCTGTCGGTATCGCTGTTCCCGATGGTGATCCTGACCATGACCATCGAGCGGCTGTCGATCACCTGGGAAGAGCGCGGCGGCGGTCATGCTTTCAAAGTCGCCCTTGGCACCATAGCGGCCGCGTCACTGGCGTACCTGCTGATGAGCATTCCGGAGGTGATCTACTTCATGTTCACCTTCCCGGCGGTACTGCTGATCATGGTGGGCTTCATGCTGGCAATGGGACGCTATCGCGGCTATCGCCTGACCGAGCTGTTTCGCTTCAAAGCTTTTTTGAAGGATTGAGCCATGATCGGTCTCTGGAAACGTTGGAAAGCCCTCGAAGCCCGCGGCATCATGGGCATCAACCGGCGTAACGCCGACTACGTGCTCAAGTACAACAAGCGCAGCTTGTATCCGATTGTGGATGACAAAATCATCACCAAGATGCGGGCCATCGAAGCCGGCATCCACGTGCCGGAAATGTACGGGATTATCTCGACCGAGAAAGAGATCGATAACCTCGGCAAGATCATCGAAGGCCGCAGCGACTTCGTGATCAAACCGGCTCAGGGCGCCGGTGGCGACGGCATCATTGTGATTGCCGACCGCTTTGAAGATCGCTATCGCACCGTCTCCGGCAAGTTGATGAGCCACGAAGAGATCGAGCATCAGATCTCCAGCATTCTTACCGGCCTGTATTCACTGGGCGGTCATCGCGACCGTGCACTGATCGAATACCGCGTCACCCCCGACCAGATCTTCAAAAGCATCAGTTACGAAGGCGTGCCCGACATCCGCATTATTGTGCTGATGGGCTACCCGATCATGGCCATGTTGCGCCTGCCAACCCGCCAGTCCGGCGGCAAAGCCAATCTGCACCAAGGCGCTATCGGCGTCGGCGTCGATATGGCCACCGGCCTGACGTTGCGTGGTACCTGGCTGAATAACATCATCAGCAAACACCCGGACACCACCAATGCGGTTGACGGTGTACAGCTGCCTGGCTGGGATGGTTTTATGAAGCTGGCCGCCGGTTGTTATGAGCTCTGCGGGCTTGGTTATATTGGCGTGGACATGGTGCTGGACCAAGACAAGGGTCCGATGATTCTTGAGCTCAACGCCCGCCCCGGCCTGAACATTCAAATTGCCAACGATTGCGGCCTGACGCACCGCGCGCACGCCGTGGAAGCGCGACTGGCCGAATTGGAGAAACAAGGCATCAAGGAAACCCCGGAAGAGCGCGTGCGCTTTTCCCAAGAGTTATTTGGTCACGTGCAACCAAGCAGCATCTAGCCGTTGATAGGCTTTGATCTTGGCGGCGTCTGCGTTAGCACTTGAAGCGCTACCCGTTGGCGCGGCCTTGGCTTTGAGTGCTACACACTGCAGCCAAGGTTGGGAGTTCGGCGATTACGGCTCAATCGCGGCCAAGGCCGTTCTTACGCAGAGCTGCTCCAAGCTCTCGCAGAGATAGCCTAAATAAACTCATGTTCTTCATCGCCCAATAGGCCGCTAAGCCCTTCCAGCTTGGCACGCGTCTCAGCTCGGTCATGCAACTTCGCGCGGGCGGCCTCAGGTAAATCGGTGTAACGAATCACGCCACGACTCACCAACACATCGACCAAGTCCTCCAATACCCGCACCAGCTCAAGATCGGAATCCTTCAGCTTCGCCAACCGCGCATGCACCTCTTCGCGCGTTGCGAGCCAGGCATGCAACTCCTCATTCTCCACCGCCAGGGTTTCGGTCATTTGCGCAAAAGGCTTGCGCTCAACTCTCAGCAAACGCCCATCAATATCGCGCTGCACGTAAACCATAACGCCTCCAGCCAATGCCCATAAAAAGGCTGCGTCCCAGTTACACGTTGAGCGCCACACACCTCGCAGGAGGGGCTTTAGCCGCGATGGCTACCCCATGAGGGTAGCGGGCTAATTGGTTTCATGTCAGTCAGGCATCAACCTTCAAAGCATGATCATCCAACATTCCGGTGATGATGGTGGCCGTGTCTGCCGACGCATACACAGCGGACAGGTCTACTCCATCCAGGACTACCTGCTGCACCACCGGCCCATCGGCAACCGCTTTGACATCGATGGTGGTTTCGGTGCTGCTGAATGCGAACGTCAAATAGTGACTCAGTGACGTCGCATCAGCGTGCTCACCGCTCAACAGCTGCGACAAGTTCAGCGCATCGGAGTTGACACCCGCCGTATCGACATGAAAATCAGTGATGTGGTCGACCCCAGTATCGCCGGAGTTCCACACGAATGTGTCCTTGCCTGCGCCACCAGACAGCAAGTCATTACCCTGGCCACCATTTAACGTGTCGTTACCGTCACCCCCGACCAGTACGTCATCACCCAGCAAGCCACTCAGGCTGTCATCACCGCCATAGCCAAACAGATGATCAACACCACTGGTTCCGGTCATGCTGTTGCCGCTGCCATCGCCCTCCACACTGCTCGCCAGCGGATACAGGGTCGTATTAATCACACTGCTGACCGCATCGCCATCGCCATCCGTTGCGATAATCGGGTGCGCAAGGTCTATCGGCTGTCCTGGCAGCGTTTGCGAATAGGTGAAGAAGCCCAGCGAGAACTCATCCGTAGCCCCCGCCCCCTCGACATACACCGCGCTGAAGGCCGTCGCGGAGTTGATCTGGTAAGTCCAGCCGTCGTGCATGCCAGTGATGCTAATCGAGGTGCCAAGATCGACCAATGTCACCAGATTGGTCACATCTACCGCGCCGTTGAACACCTTGATATCACTGGTGGATAGATTGACCTGGGTCTCTCCCGCTTCATTGCTGCCAAAGACATAGTCGTTGTCGGCAATGATGGCTGCCACGATCAAATTGGCCGTGCTCCCTGGGCCACCCTGCACAAACACTCGCTGCCGATAAGCAAACACCAGGTTGTGGTCGGTATAAGTGAAACCCGTGCCATTGGCTCCACCGGTAGCCAGGCCATTGAGCAAGTCGAAACGCACATTCTCAGCCGTACTGATCCACTGGTTGGAGATGCCGATATCATCAAGGTCGCTGTTGATGCTGCCACCTGGGACTGTGGTTGAGATCAACGCATCCTGGGTCGTTCCGCCGATATTGACCAGCCCTTTGTAGGCCACATTACCGGCCCCGACCCCGCTCAGATTGGTGGTTGACACCTCAATGACGCCATTCGAGATGACACCGTAGGTGGTCAAGGAGTAGGTATCGCTGAGCGGATCAATGTCGATGGTATAACCCACTTGCCCACCAGCACCAACCGCAGTGGTGGCCAGCAATTGCGTAGCATCCGCGCCATAGTGCAAGTACAGCTGCTGACCATCAAATTTCAGCAATTGACCGTTAGCGTCTGTCGCAAGCGCCCCCTCCGTGAAGCTGAACACCACATTACCGACGCCATCCGCGCCAGCCGCATTGGCAAAGTTCAGCCCGGCGATCACCGTGTGCGAAGTCGGTATCTGATCAACCATCAGCGAGGTGACTGGCGCGAAGGCCAGCGGCACATCGTCGACTATGTCGATGTAGATGGTTGCCGTGCTGGTGTTACCGTTGGCATCCGTGACCTGGTAGGTGAAGCTGTCACGGTTCTGCTCGGTGTTGGCACCGTTGTTGGCATCCACGCCATCGTACGGCCCGGTCAGGGTGTAGATGTAGCTGCCGTCGCTGTTGATCTGGATGGTGCCGTAGCTGCCTGTCGCACTGCTCAGCAGCGTATAGGTCTTGCTGCCAAAACCGCCCGTGACGTTATCGGTCAAACTGTTAGTGGCGTCCGTCTCGCCAGTGCTGCCCGGCAGGCTGCCAGTGACCGAACCGGCCGCAATGTCGGAGCCAGTCAGCGTGGTGTCCAGTGCCTTCTCGTAGACCAGCACCTCGTCATCGTTACCCGCCTGCAGCCCGCTGTCAGCCAGGTTGATGGTCAGCGTGGTGGTACTCAGGTCACCGTCACCGTCCTTAATGCTGTAGACGAACACGTCAGTGGCATTGCTGCTGATGCCGTTGGCATTCGACTGATAGCTGTAGGAACCGTCGGCCGCCAGGGTCAGGGTGCCGTACAGCCCGACTATGCTGCCACCGACGCCGGTGATGACCGCCGTCGTCGTGTCGCCGCCCGCCGCCCGCACACCAACCACGCCACCACCGGCAGCGAAGCCGTCCGCACCGTCTTCATCGTTACTCAGCACGCCGCTGGCCGCATTCACCGTCAGCAGTGCGCCTTCGTCAGCGTTGTTGCTGTCAACACTCGCCGTCGGCACATCGTCGACAATGTTGATGATCAGGCTGGCCGGAGTCGACGAAGCCGTGCCGTCAGAGGTGCTGAGGCTGAAACTGTCGGTCTCGATACCCGCGCCATCAATGGTCGGGCTGGTCAGTTCATAGCTGTAGCTGGCCACTCCGGTCAGCGCGTTGTAGGCGGTGACTGTCAGGCTGCCATGGGCTCCGGCGAACACACTGCCGGCCAAACTGCCCAACGCCACGGTAACGCCATTGATGGTCACGCTTTGCAGATCATCCAGGCCATCGGCGTCGCTCAGGCTGAAGGTGCCGGTGGCGAACTCACCGTTGCCGGCCGCTGCCGAACCGCTGGCCAGACCGGCTTCAAAGACCTGATCGTTAGCGCCGCCATTGCCTGGATCGGCACTGATACCGGGAATGTCGTTAGTCCCGGTGATGGTGATGGTCAGGGTCGCGGTGTCGGGATCACCATCGGCATCCTGCATGCTGTAGCTGAAGGTCTCGGTCAGGCTTTGCCCGCTGTCCAAGGCCTGCACCGCCGGGTTGGCGTTGTTCAGGCTGTAGCTGTAAGTGCCGCTGCCAGTGTCAGTGAAGGTGCCATAGCTGGCTGCGGTGCTCGCCCAAGCCACAAAGCTGGTCGGGGTGTCGGCGCCCGGCTGATCATTAGCATGCAGGTCATTGCTCAGCACAGTGCCGGTGATCGCGGTCGGCGTGTCTTCGGCGATGCTGTTGCTGTCATCCACGGCATTCGGTAGGTCGTCAACGATCTCGATGACGATACTGGCTGGCGCCGAGCTGGCCGTGCCATCGGAGGTGGTGAGGCTGAAGCTGTCGGTCTCAACTCCCGCGCCATCAATGGTCGGGCTAGTCAGTTCATAGCTGTAGCTGGCCACCCCAGTCAGGCTGTTGTACGCGGTGACCGTCAGGCTGCCATGGGCGCCGGCGAACACGCTGCCGGCCAAACTGCCCAGCGCCACGGTGACGCCGTTGATGGTCACGCTTTGCAGATCATCCAGGCCATCGGCATCGCTCAGGCTGAAGGTGCCGGTGGCGAACTCGCCGTTGCCGGCCGCTGCCGAACCGCTGGCCAGTCCGGCTTCGAAGACCTGATCGTTAGCCCCGCCATTACCAGGATCGACGCTGATGCCCGGAATGTGATTAGTCCCGGTGATGGTAATGGTCAGGGTCGCGGTGTCGGGATCACCATCGGCATCCTGCATGCTGTAGCTGAAAGTTTCGGTCAGGGTTTCGCCATCATCCAAGGCCTGCACTGCCGGGTTGGCATTGTTCAGGCTGTAGCTGTAAGTGCCGCTGCCGGTATCAGTGAAGGTGCCATAACTGGCCGCAGTGCTCGCCCAAGCAACAAAGCTGGTCGGGGTGTCGGCGCCCGGTTGACCATTGACATGCAGGTCGTTGCTCAAGACATCGCCGGTGATTGCCGTCAGTGTATTTACTGCAACGCCGTTACTGTCATCTATGGCGTTCGGCACATCGTCGATGATCTCGATGACGATACTGGCCGGCGCCGAGCTGGCCGTGCCGTCGGAGGTACTTAGGCTGAAGCTGTCGGTCTCGACACCCGCGCCATCAATGGTCGGGCTGGTCAACACGTAGCTGTAGCTGGCCACTCCGGTCAGCGCGTTGTAGGCGGTGACTGTCAGGCTGCCATGTGCGCCGGCGAACACACTGCCGGCCAAACTGCCCAGCGCCACGGTGATGCCGTTGATGGTCACGCTTTGCAGATCATCCAGGCCATCGGCATCGCTCAGACTGAAGGTGCCGGTGGCAAATTCGCCGTTGCCAGCCGCCGCCGAGCCACTGGCCAAACCGGCTTCAAAGACCTGATCGTTAGCCCCGCCATTGCCTGGATCGGCACTGATACCGGGAATGTCGTTAGTCCCAGTGATGGTGATGGTCAGGGTCGCGGTGCCGGGATCACCATCGGCATCCTGCATGCTGTAGCTGAAGGTCTCAGTCAGGGTTTCGCCATCATCCAAGGCCTGCACGGCCGGGTTGGCGTTGTTCAGGCTGTAGCTGTAAGTGCCGTTTCCGGTGTTGGTAAAGGTGCCATAGCTGGCCGCGGTGCTCGCCCAGGCCACGAAGCTGGTCGGCGTGTCGGCGCCCGGCTGGCCATTGGCATGCAGGTCATTGCTCAACACATTACCGGTGATCGCGGTCAGCGTGTCTTCGGCAATGCTGTTGCTGTTGTCCACGGCGTTCGGCACGTCATCGACGATCTCGATGACGATACTGGCCGGCGCCGAACTGGCCGTGCCATCGGAGGTGGTGAGGCTGAAGCTGTCGGTCTCGTTACCCACACCATCGGTGGTTGGGCTGGTCAGTTCATAGCTGTAGCTGGCCACCCCAGTCAGGCTGTTGTAGGCCGTGACCGTCAGGTTGCCGTTGGTGCCGGCGAACACGCTGCCGGCCAAACTGCCCAGCGCCACGGTGACGCCATTGATGGTCACGCTTTGCAGATCATCCAGGCCATCGGCATCGCTCAGGCTGAAGGTACCGGTGGCAAACTCAGTGTTGCTCGCGGCATCCGAACCTATCGCCAGCCCCGCCTCAAAGACCTGATCATTAGCCCCGCCATTGCCTGGATCGACGCTGATGCCTGGAATGTCGTTAGTCCCGGTGATGGTGATGGTCAGGATCGCGGTATCGAGATCGCCATCGGCGTCCTGCATGGTGTAGCTGAAGGTCTCGGTCAAGCTTTGCCCGCTGTCCAAGGCCTGCACCGCCGGGTTGGCGTTGTTCAGGCTGTAGCTGTAAGTACCGTTTCCGGTGTTGGTAAAGGTGCCATAGTTGGCCGCAGTGCTCGCCCAGGCCACGAAGCTGGTCGGGGTGTCGGCGCCCGGCTGACCATTGGCATGCAGGTCATTGCTCAACACATTACCGGTGATCGCTGTCAGCGTGTCTT
>MHZN01000296.1 GCA_001830395.1 Pseudomonadales bacterium RIFCSPLOWO2_12_59_9
CTGGCAGGCTTGCGGTGAAAACGGCATCACCGCCAGTCAGGCCTGTACGCGCTTGTTGCCGCAGGCCTTGGCGGCACCGGCCGATTTACTCTTGCTGGTGTTTGGGGTGAACGACAGCACCCAGCTCAGTTCGCTGCGCACCTGGCGCCAAGCGCTGACATGCATGACCCAGGCCCTGCAGGCGCAAGGTGCGCAGGTGGCATTCACCGCGGTGCCACCGCTGCAGCACTTCAGTGCGCTGCCCTGGTTGTTGCGGCGGCTGTTGTGCTTTCGTGGGGCCTTGCTGGATCGGCAGTTGCGCGCGGTGGCGCGGCAGTTGGGCGCCAGTTATTGCCCGGTTGAGTTGGCGTTTAGCGCCGACTACCTGGCGGTGGATGGTTATCACCCCTCGGCGCTGGGCTATCAGGTCTGGGCGAGTGGACTGGCGCCACAATTGCTCAGTCAAGAGTTGCTCAGTCAGCAGCAGTCGGCGGCGGTTGATTGAGATTGGCGGGCCAGATACGCACGGTCTTCACCCGGTTGTCGGCCAGCTGTAACACCTCCAGCCGATAGCGGCCGACCTTCAGGCAGACGCTGCTGTCAGGGAGGTTTTCCAGGACCTCGGTGATCAGCCCGTTCAGGGTCTTGGGGCCGTCGCAGGGCAGCTGCCAGTTGAGCGCCTTGTTGAGGTCGCGGATATTGGCGGTGCCATCGATGATCTGGGTGCCGTCGGCTTGCGGGTGAATGTCGGGGCTGTCTTGCAGTTCTTGATGCTTAAAGTCGCCGACTATCTCTTCCAGAATATCTTCCAGGGTGACGATGCCCAGCGCTTCGCCGTACTCGTCGACGACTATGCCGATGCGGCGTTTTTCCTTTTGAAAGTTGATCAGCTGGGTCGAGAGCGGTGTGCTTTCCGGGATGAAATAGGGTTCATGGCAGGCGCCGAGCAAGGCTTCTTTGGTCAGCTGGTTGTGGGTCAAGAGCCGGGCGATATGGCGCATATGCACCACGCCTTCGATCTGATTGATGTCGCTGTGAAATACCGGCAAACGCGTGTGGCTGGTGGTGCGCAGCTGGCTGATGATCTCCTCGAGACTGTCGTCAAGGTCAATGCCGGTGACCTCGTTGCGCGGGATCATGATGTCGTTGACGGTGATGTTGTCCAGGTCAAGGATGCCCAGCAGCATGTTCTGTCGGTTCGGCAAGGCATGCTCAGACTCGCGCACCACGCTACGCAGCTCCTCGGTGCTGAGGCTGTCGTTGCGCTTGCTGGTGGGGTCGATGCCAAACAGGCGCAGCAGGCCATTGCTGATCCAGCCCAGCAGCAATACCAACGGATAAAACAGTTTGAGCAGCAACATCAGCGGCAGGCTGAAGGGGTAGGCCACTGCCTCCGGGCGCAGGGCTGCGAGGGTTTTCGGGGCTATTTCACCGAAAATCAGCAGCACAAAGGTCAGCAGCAGGGTGGCAATGGCCACGCCAGCGTCGCCCCACAGTTGCAATGCCAGCACTGTGGCCAGGGCTGAGGCGAGGATGTTGGCGAAGGTGTTGCCGATCAGGATGGTGCCGAGCAGTCGGTCCGGGCGGCTGAGCAGGGCGCTGACGCGCTTGGCGCCACGATGGCCTTGCTTGCTGAGATGCCGCAACCGGTAGCGGTTAAGGCTGAGAATGCCGGTTTCCGAGCTGGAGAAAAACGCCGAGCAGGCAATCAAAAAAACCAGCAGGCCAATCAGGTAACCGGGGTGTAAGTCATTCACCAAGAGTGCCTGCGTGCCTAGATGTGCAGAATAAATTCGCGTACCAGCTTGCTGCCAAAATAGGCCAGCATCAGCAGGCAGAAGCCTGCCAGTGTCCAGCGAATGGCTTTGTGCCCGCGCCAGCCCAGTTGTTGCCGGCCCCACAGCAGCACGGCAAACACCAGCCAGGCGAATACCGAGAGAATGGTTTTGTGCGCCAGGTGCTGGGTGAACAGGTCTTCGACAAACAGCCAGCCCGACAGCAGCGACAGCGACAGCAAACCCCAGCCGGCCCAGAGGAAGCCAAACAGCAGGCTTTCCATGGTTTGCAGCGGCGGGAAATTTTTGATCAGCCCGGAGGGGTGTTTGTTTTTCAGTTGGTGGTCTTGCAGCAGCAGCAACAGCGACTGAAACATCGCAATGGTCAACATCCCGTAAGCCAGAATCGACAACAGGATGTGGGCCAGGATGCCGGAGTGCTCGTTGATCGTCTGCACCGTGCCGCTGGGGGCAAATTGCGCCATTAGCACCGTCAGGGCGCCGAGTGGAAACAGCAGCAGTAACAGGTTCTCCACCGGAATTTGCCGGCAGGCCAGCAGGGTCAGCAATATGACTGCAGCGGCGATCAGGCTGGCGGCATTAAAAAAGTCCAAGCCCAGGCCGGTCGGGGTAATCAGCTGTAAATACAGGCTGAAACCGTGGGCGAGCAGGGCGAATAAGCCCAGTAGGCTTAGCAGGCGTTTGTCCGGCACTGCGCGTTGGCCCAAGCGCAGGGCTTGGTAAGCAGTGGTGCCGACATATAAGCCGGCGGCGGCGAGGCTGGGTAGCAGAGGGTGCATAGAACCTGAACAGGCAATCCTTGAGATTTCGCAGTGTGGCATATAACGCTCTTGCCCTGAAAGACCGTGGCGGTGTCGGCGGCGCGGAGTCTTCGCTATAATCGCCCGCTGGCAACAAGCTCAGTCTCGGCTCTGGAGACACTGAAAGGAACGCGCATGTTTGAAAATCTAACCGATCGCCTCTCGCAGACGCTGCGCCATGTCACCGGCAAAGCCAAGCTGACCGAAGACAATATCAAAGACACCCTGCGTGAAGTACGCATGGCCTTGCTCGAAGCTGACGTGGCTTTGCCAGTGGTCAAAGACTTCGTTAATAAGGTTAAAGACCGCGCGGTCGGCACCGAGGTGTCGAAAAGCCTGACGCCAGGCCAGGCCTTCGTGAAGATAGTGCGCGCCGAGCTTGAAGAACTGATGGGCGCGGCCAACGAAGATCTTGACCTGCACGCGCTGCCACCGGCCGTAGTCTTGATGGCTGGCCTGCAAGGCGCGGGTAAGACCACCACAGTGGCCAAGCTGGCGCGTTTTCTTAAAGAACGCAAAAAGAAAAGTGTGTTGGTGGTCTCTGCCGACGTGTATCGCCCGGCGGCGATCAAGCAGCTGGAAACCCTGGCTGGCGAAGTGGGTGTCACTTTCTTCCCGTCGGATCTTACCCAGCAGCCAGTGACCATCGCTTTGGCGGCCATTAATGAAGCGCGGCTAAAGTTTATCGACGTGGTCATAGTCGATACCGCTGGCCGCTTGGCCATTGATGCCGAGATGATGGCCGAGATTCAGGCCTTGCACGCAGCGGTTAAACCGGTGGAAACCTTGTTCGTGGTCGACGCCATGACCGGTCAGGACGCCGCCAATACCGCCAAGGCTTTCGCCGATGCACTGCCGCTGACCGGCGTGGTGCTGACCAAGGTCGATGGCGATGCGCGTGGTGGTGCGGCGCTGTCGGTGCGGGCGATCACCGGCAAGCCGATCAAGTTCATCGGTATGGGCGAGAAGACCGATGCCCTTGAGCCCTTCCACCCGGATCGGATTGCTTCGCGCATCCTCGGTATGGGCGATGTACTCAGCCTGATCGAGCAAGCCGAAAACACCCTGGATCGTGACAAAGCCGACAAGTTGGCGAAGAAGCTGAAGAAGGGCAAAGGCTTCGATCTCGAAGATTTCCGCGATCAGCTGCAGCAGATGAAAAACATGGGCGGCCTCAGCGGCCTGATGGACAAGCTGCCGAATATGGGCGGCGTCAATCTGGCGCAAATGGGCGGCGCCCAAGGCGTGGCCGAGAAGCAGTTCAAGCAGATGGAGGCGATCATCAACTCGATGACGCCGCTTGAGCGGCGCGACCCGGAAATCATCAGTGGCTCGCGCAAGCGCCGCATCGCCATGGGTTCCGGCACTCAGGTGCAGGACATTGGTCGGTTGATCAAGCAGCACAAGCAGATGCAAAAGATGATGAAGAAGTTCACCGCCAAAGGCGGTATGGCAAAAATGATGCGCGGCATGGGCGGAATGTTGCCCGGCGGCGGTATGCCAAGAATTTGAGTGCGGGCCTGCAACCCTGCTCTGTGGGGCTTGCAGGCGGATTTAAGTACTTAAGCGGCACCTAAGTAACAGTGCATTTGTACTTATGTGTTGAACTCGCGCCGCACAATCCTTAGAATGTGCGGCCTTTCGGGCCCCGTGCCCAGTGTGCAATTTTAGTTTTGCAGCACCGACTACAGGAACGATGTTGATATGGTAACTATTCGTCTTGCCCGTGGCGGCTCTAAGAAGCGCCCGTTTTATCACCTGACCGTGACCAACAGCCGCAATGCGCGCGATGGTCGTTTTGTTGAGCGTATTGGTTTCTTCAATCCGGTCGCAGCTGGTGGTGAAGTGCGTCTTTCAGTCGACCAAGAGCGCGCTACTTACTGGCTGAGCCAGGGTGCTCAGCCATCTGATCGCGCCGCACAGTTGTTGAAGGAAGCTGCTAAGGCTGTGGCCTGAGCAGCATGACCGCGACCACCAAACCCGCCGATGATTATTTGGTTATCGGCAAGATTTTTTCGGTTCACGGTGTTCGTGGCGAAGTGAAGGTTTACTCCTTCACTGATCCGATTGACAACCTGCTGGACTATTCACACTGGACGCTTAGGCGTGGCAGTGAAGTTCGACAGGTTGAGCTGGCTAGCGGGCGCTTGCAAAACAAAGTGCTCGTGGCAAAGCTGAAGGGGCTCGATGATCGTGAAGAGGCACGTCTTCTCGCGGGATTTGAAATTTGTGTGCTCCGCAGCTTGCTTCCAGACCTGACCGACGGCGAGTACTACTGGTACCAGCTCGAAGGTTTGAAAGTGATAGATCAGCTCGGGCAATTGCTCGGCACTGTGCATCACTTACTGGAAACCGGCGCCAACGATGTAATGGTGGTTAAAGCCTGCACCGGTAGTCTAGATGATCGCGAACGCCTATTGCCCTATACCGAGCAATGCGTGTTGGCAGTTGATCTGGCCGCTGGCGAGATGCGGGTGGAATGGGATGCAGACTTCTAAGCAATTGGGTTAGTACGAAACATGGCTGGCCTACGCGTTGAAGTTATAACCCTGTTTCCGGAAATGTTTTCCGCCATCAGCGAATACGGCATTACCAGTCGCGCGGTTAAGCAGGGGTTATTGCAACTGACCTGCTGGAATCCGCGAGCCTATACCGAAGATCGCCACCACACCGTGGATGATCGACCTTTCGGTGGCGGTCCGGGCATGGTGATGAAGATCAAGCCCCTGCAGGATGCCTTGGCGGATGCCAGGCAAGCTGTCGGCGGCAAGGTCAAAGTGATTTACCTTTCACCTCAAGGTCGCCAGCTTAATCAGTCGGCGGTACGCGAGTTGGCGCAAGAGGAGGCTTTAATCCTTATCGCCGGTCGCTACGAAGGGATTGATGAGCGCTTTATTGAGGCGCATGTCGATGAAGAATGGTCGATTGGTGATTACGTCCTTTCCGGCGGTGAGCTGCCGGCGATGGTACTGATCGATGCGGTAACGCGGTTGTTGCCTGGTGCATTAGGCCACGCGAATTCCGCCGAGGAGGACTCGTTTACCGACGGCCTGCTCGACTGTCCACACTACACCCGCCCGGAGGTGTATGCGGACAAACGTGTTCCACAGGTGCTGCTTGGCGGTAACCATGAACACATCCGGCGTTGGCGTTTGCAGCAGTCCCTTGGTCGGACCTACGAACGACGCGCTGATCTTCTGGAAAGCCGCTCGCTTTCTGGAGAAGAGAAAAAGCTGTTGGCGGAATACCTTCGCCAGCGGGACGATAGTTAACGTATCGATGGTTGGCCTTAGGCTTACCTTAGGAGCACAGCATGACTAACAAAATCATTCAGCAGATCGAAGCTGAGCAGATGGGCAAAGTTCTTCCGCCATTCGCCCCAGGTGACACCGTCATCGTTCAGGTGAAAGTGAAGGAAGGCGACCGTCAGCGTCTGCAAGCATTCGAAGGCGTAGTTATTGCCAAGCGTAACCGTGGTCTGAACAGTGCTTTCACTGTTCGTAAGATCTCCAACGGTGTTGGCGTTGAGCGTACTTTCCAGACCTACAGCCCGATCGTAGAAAGCCTGAGCGTTAAGCGTCGCGGTGACGTGCGTAAAGCCAAGCTGTACTACCTTCGTGATCTGTCGGGCAAGGCAGCACGTATCAAGGAAAAACTGGCTTAAGCCCAGTTGTTCTGAAAAAAGCAGCCTGCGGGCTGCTTTTTTTTGTCTGAATTTTGAGTGCGTGCGATGGGGCGCTAATGAGCGCGGCAAAGCCCTGCTAGGACAAGCTCAGTGCAGGCTGATCCGCAGCGAAGCCTGTGATAGGTCGATGTCCTGCATCACGATGCTGCCAAAACTTTGTCCGGGGTTGGCGCCGGCGACGCGAATGTTGTCGAAGCGTAACTCGCCGATCGAACTGGGCAGACGCACGTTGACCGAGCCGTCGGCATTGACGATCGAGGTCATTTTACTGGTGTCGTACTGTACGTCCTGCATCGATGTCTCGGCTTCCAGGCTGTTCAGTACCGGCAGCACCAATTTTGCCAGTTGACCTGCAGTGCCGACGCCATCGCCACTGTCGGCTGTGGCGAAAATACCTTGCAGTACATCATTCAAGCCCTGGGCACTGACGCTGCTCATCTCGGCGTCGCTCAGTGCTTGCATGCCGCGCGGGGCCTGCAGTTGGCTAAGCGTGCTGGGCGGTGTTTGCCGCTGGATGTCGGCGCTGGCCATTTGAAATGGGCTGAGCAGGGCGGCGACCAGGGTGGCGGTCAGGCGCAGGCTGGTTTGTTTTTTCAGCGCCTTGCTCAGTTGTCGTTCAGTTAGTACGCCTTGCTCGATAAGGATTTCACCGAGGCGTTTGTTGCTGGTCAGCTGCAGCTTGATGGCGCTATCAAGTTGGGTGGCGCTGATCAAACCTTTATCAATTAACAGTTGGCCAAGGCGCGATTTTTGATTGTTAGACATTGTTATAAATCCGGCAGACGTTAGTGGCTTATTGCAATCATGGTTGGCGGGCGCCGAACTGTCACCCATCGAAAGATAGGTGGTGTGCTGGTTTTTAGTTTTTTTTAGCGGCACATGGAGTGCTTTTAATCGCTTTTTTCGTGCTGGTTGAGGCTATACGCCTATGCAAGACTAGCGATCATTTCTGCTTACCCGCGTTGCGCTCATGCCTGCTATCGACCACCCCTTGATTGACCGTTTTCTCGAAACCCTGTGGCTGGAAAAAGGCTTGGCGGCCAATACCCGCGCGGCCTATAGCAGCGATTTGGGGCATTTCAATGGCTGGCTGCTTGCGCGTGGCCTGGAGTTGCCCAGCGCCGGTCGTGAATTGATTCTCGATCACTTGGCCTGGCGCTTGAGTGCCGGCTATCAAGCCCGTTCGACAGCGCGGTTTCTTTCTGGCTTGCGCGGTTTTTACCGCTTCTTGCTGCGCGAAGGGCTGATTGGCCAGGATCCGACTCTGCAAGTTGAGTTACCGCAGCTCGGTCGACCGCTGCCAAAATCGCTGTCTGAGGCCGATGTCGAGGCCTTGCTGGCAGCGCCGGAAGTGACTGAGCCTTTGGGCTTGCGTGATCGGGCCATGCTCGAAGTCCTGTATGCCTGCGGGTTGCGGGTGACCGAGCTGATTAGCCTGACCCTGCCGCAGGTGAACCTGCGGCAGGGTGTGCTGCGAGTATTTGGCAAGGGCAGCAAGGAGCGCTTGGTGCCGCTGGGTGAAGAGGCCATGCACTGGATCGAGTGCTATGTGCGCGAGGGGCGTGGTTTTCTGCTGGCCGGCAAGCCCAGTGATGTGCTGTTTCCAAGCTTGCGCGGCGAACAAATGACCCGGCAAACCTTCTGGCATCGGATCAAGCATCACGCGAGCGTGGCCGGCATAGCCAAGTCCTTGTCGCCACACACGTTGCGGCATGCTTTTGCCACCCACTTGCTTAACCATGGCGCCGATTTGCGGGTGGTGCAGATGCTGCTTGGCCACAGTGATTTGTCTACCACGCAGATCTACACTCATGTTGCCCGGGCGCGTCTGCAAGAGTTGCATGCCAAGCACCATCCGCGCGGCTAACGGTTATATGGGGGCGCTTGCCGGTATGCGCGGCCAAGTTCGAACGGTCGGTCCGGGCGGGCTTGTGTGGTAATCTTGCCTGCTTGAATGAGTCTGTGTTGTCGGAGCCCAGTATGCGTATTTCCAACATTGTTACCCTTGCAGCCCTTGGCTTAGTCGGCAGTTTTACCTGGGCTGCAGAGCCGATCGATCAAGACCAGGCGATCCGCCAGTCACTCAAGTCGATTGACCCAAAAATCAAGATTGAAGCCATTGCAGAAAGCCCCTTGACCGGTGTTTTTGAGGTGCATCTGCAAGGTGGTCGCGTGCTGTATTCCAGCGCCGACGGTCAGTACATGCTGCAAGGTTTTCTCTACCAGTTTAAAAATGGCCAGGCGCTGAATCTGACCGAGCAGGTCAAGAGCAAGGCGATCGCCAAAGAGATCAACGCGGTGCCCTTGAGTGAAATGGTGGTGTTCGCCGCCAAGGAGCCCAAGACCCATATCACCGTGTTTACTGACACCGATTGCGGTTATTGCCAGAAGCTTCATCGCGAAGTGCCGGAGCTTAACCGCTTGGGTGTTGACGTGCGTTACATGGCTTTCCCGCGTCAGGGGCTGGCCTCACACGGCTATAACGGCTTGGTCAGCGTCTGGTGCGCCAAGGACCGTCAGGCGGCGATGACCGAAGCCAAATCGCGCAAAGAGTTGCCACCGGGCACCTGTGAGAATCCGGTGGCCAAGCAATATGAGTTGGGTCAGTTGATCGGCATTGACGGCACGCCGGCGATTGTCTTGGCCAATGGCGAGTTGATTCCCGGTTACCGGCCCGCGCCGGAGTTGGCGAAACTGGCTCTCGAGGCCAAGTAACAGGCTACTGCGGCGGATTGACTAATAAGCGCCTGTGGCGGATTGACTAATAGCAGACCGCTTCGTAAGGTGCGGCTCTTTTATGCGGCCGAGCCTGACTCGCCCGTTTACTGTGATGATGGGGTATAGAGTTTGAAACCGGTCAAAGTA
>MHZN01000297.1 GCA_001830395.1 Pseudomonadales bacterium RIFCSPLOWO2_12_59_9
GCGGGGTCGAGCTGACGGCTGCCTTGGACTATCAGATTCCGGCCGCGCCAAGCCGTCAGCCGAATGCCGAGCTGGAAAGCGAGCTGCGCAAAACCCAGGCCCGCATCACCTCGGCGCAAACCGAGCTGAGCACCCGGGCCAAAGCCGATGCTGGTAAAGATGGCCAGCTGTTCGCGGCGCCCGCCAAGGCCGCTGCTGAGCGTGCAAGCGCGCTAGCCCGGTCAGCCCCCCAGTCAGCTGCTACCGCGTTGCCTACGGGTGATCAGCAGATGCTGGCGGCCATGCGATTTGAGTTGCACGGCTTGCGTGAGTTGATTGAGGTGCAATTAGGCTCAATCGCTTGGGGGCAGCTGCAAACCCGCAAACCACAGCAAGCCAGTTTGTGGCGGCGCTTGCAGCGCATGGGCATCTCGGCAGAGTTAGGCCGCGCCTTGCTGGAAAAAGTGGCGACTATCACCGAGCCCCGTCAGGCGTGGCGCATGTTGCTGGCACACTTGGCGCACGCCATTGCGACAGTGCCCACCGAGCCGCTGGAGGAGGGCGGTGTGATTGCCCTGGTCGGCCCGGCGGGCATGGGTAAAACCACCACCCTGGCCAAGCTGGCGGCGCGTTACGTGCTTAAGTATGGCGCGCAAAATATCGCCTTGGTGAGCATGGACAGCTACCGGATTGGCGCCCAGGAACAGTTAAAAACCCTGGGGCGAATTCTCAATGTGTCGGTGACCCATGTCGACCCGGGTCAGTCCCTGACTCAAGCGCTGGCCCCGTTGGCGCGGCGCAAAGTGGTGTTGATCGACACTGCGGGGCTGCCCGCCAGTGATCCGGCGCTGCGCATGCAGCTGGAAACCTTGGCGGGGCGCGGGGTAAAAGCGAAAAATTATTTGGTTTTGGCTGCAACCAGTCAGAGCCAAGTGCTCAAGGCCGCCTACCATAGTTATAAGCATTGCGGTTTGGCAGGCTGTATTCTGACTAAGTTGGATGAGGCCACTAGCCTGGGTGAGGTTTTAGGGCTGGCCATCAGCCAGCGCCTGCCGGTAGCCTATGTGGCTGATGGTCCACGAATTCCTGACGATTTGCAGTTACCGCGCAGTCATCAGCTGGTCAGTCGGGCCGTCAGCCTGCAAGTAGCAGAAGATCCGAGTGAAGAGGCCATGGCCGATATGTTTGCTGGCTTGTATCAGCAGCCTTCGCGCCGGGTTGGTTAAGTACGCGAAACAACGATTTTTTACACCCGCAGTACCTTGTATCGTTTACAGCTGAAGGTGAGCTGAGCGATTCCAGTCCAAGCAGCACAAGGTGTTAAAGCGCATGAGTAGTAAGCATCCCGTACAGGTGATTGCAGTGACCGGCGGCAAGGGCGGCGTTGGCAAAACTAATGTGTCGGTCAATTTGGCATTGGCGTTGGCCGACCTCGGTCGCCGCGTACTGCTGATGGATGCCGACTTGGGTTTGGCCAACGTTGACGTGCTGCTCGGCCTCACCGCCAAGCGCACCCTAGAAGATGTGATTGCCGGCGAGTGCGATTTGCGTGACGTTTTACTACAAGGCCCAGGCGGTATTCGCATTGTACCGGCGGCTTCCGGTGCGCAAAGCATGGTGCAACTGTCGCCGATGCAGCATGCCGGTCTGATTCAAGCTTTCAGTGATATCAGCGACAACGTCGACGTGCTGATCATCGATACTGCGGCCGGCATTGGTGATGGCGTGGTGAGTTTTGTGCGCGCCGCCCAAGAGGTGATCATGGTCGTGTGCGATGAGCCCACCTCGATTACCGATGCTTATGCGCTGATTAAACTGCTCAATCGCGACTACGGTATGAGCCGTTTTCGGGTGCTGGCCAACATGGCGCACAGCCCGCAAGAAGGGCACAACCTGTTCGCCAAATTGACCAAGGTAACTGATCGCTTTCTCGATGTGGCGCTGCAGTATCTGGGCGCTGTGCCGTACGACGAGTCGGTGCGCAAAGCAGTGCAAAAGCAACGCGCCGTTTACGAGGCTTTCCCCCGTTCTAAGTGCGCATTGGCGTTTAAGGCCATTGCGCAAAAAGTCGATGCGTGGCCATTACCGGCCAATCCGCGTGGGCATCTGGAATTTTTTGTCGAGCGCTTGGTGCAGAGTTCAACTGCAGACTCCGGCGTATGACAGTCGCTATGGGGCTTCGCATGTATAGCAAAGCGCAGGCACAAGATTCCCGGCATCAACTCATTGAACAATACGCACCCCTGGTCAAGCGTATTGCGTATCACCTGCTGGCCCGGTTACCGGCTAACGTTCAAGTCGATGATTTGATTCAGGCAGGGATGATCGGCTTGCTCGAAGCCTCAACCAAATACGACGCCGGTAAAGGGGCAAGTTTTGAAACTTACGCCGGCATCCGTATTCGTGGCGCTATGCTGGACGATGTGCGCAAGGGCGATTGGGCGCCGCGCTCGGTGCATCGCAATACCCGCATGGTCAGCGATGCAATTAGAAAAATTGAAGCGCGAGTCGGTCGCGACGCTAAAGATCAAGAGGTTGCGGCCGAACTACAATTGAGTCTCGAAGATTACTACGGCATTCTCAGCGATACTTTAGGCAGCCGCTTGTTCAGCTTCGACGACCTGTTACAGGAAAGCGAGCCGGGCGGTGTGCGTGAGTACACGGGTACTGCTCAGCTTGAACCGTCCCGTGATCTGGAAGATGAACGTTTCCAGCTGGCCTTGGCCGACGCCATTGCCAACTTGCCGGAACGTGAGCGTTTGGTCCTGTCGTTGTATTACGATGAGGGGCTGAACCTCAAAGAGATTGGCGAGGTTCTGGGGGTTAGCGAATCGCGTGTCAGTCAGCTGCACAGTCAATGTGCCGCGCGGTTGCGAGCGCGGTTGGCTGAGTGGCGTGAACACTGAGCAATACGTCAATTTCACGATTTCACGGCATGTCCAGGTCTTGGATATGTTTAGGACTGTACGGAGGTCGATTTGGACAAGAATATGAAAATCCTCATCGTCGATGACTTTTCGACGATGCGGCGAATCATCAAGAACCTCTTGCGTGACTTGGGATTTACCAATACCGCTGAGGCCGATGATGGCGTCACTGCACTGCCGATGCTGCAAAGCGGCAGCTTTGATTTTCTGGTGACGGACTGGAACATGCCCGGGATGACCGGCATCGACCTGTTACGTGCCGTACGCGCCGATGAGCGTCTCAAGCAGTTACCGGTGTTGATGGTGACGGCTGAGGCCAAGCGCGATCAGATTATCGAAGCAGCACAAGCCGGCGTGAATGGGTATGTGGTTAAACCCTTCACGGCGCAAGTGCTGAAAGAGAAGATCGATAAGATCTTTGAGCGGGTTAACGGCTGATGTCGGTCGCGAGGGCGCTATGGAGCATAAAGAGCCGCACATGACTGACCTTGAGTCGAGTCTGAAAACCCACGCCCGCTCTCTAATGGAAAGCCTTGAGTGCGGTAATTTTAGTGGTGCAATCGAAGTTATTCACGATTTAAACAAAGCCCGCGATCAAGGCCTCTATCACGAAGTGGGCAAGCTGACCCGCGAGCTGCATAACTCAATCGTTAATTTTCAAGTTGATCTCAGTGGTTCCCACGCCGCCGAAGTTTCTGAAATCAGTGATGCCAGTGAACGCCTGAATTATGTGGTGCGTATGACCGAGAAAGCGGCCAATCGCACCATGGATCTGGTCGAAGAAAGCGCGCCGCTGGTCAATGAAATTGGCTCTGAATCGCGGGCCTTGAGCGCCGATTGGGCGCGTTTTATGCGCCGTGAAGTGGGTGCCGATGAGTTTCGCGAGTTGGCTAAACGGATCGAGTCGTTTCTCGAACAAAGTGATCGCGACAGCAGCAAATTGTCGGCTCATTTGAACGATATTTTGCTGGCGCAAGACTTCCAGGACCTCACCGGGCAGGTGATCAAACGCGTCACCAGCATGGTGACCGAGGTCGAGCAGAATCTGCTCAAGTTGGTCTGCATGGCGTCACAGATTGATCGCTATACCGGCATTCAGCACGATCACGATGAGTTGCGCGCTGAACAAAAACAACAAAAAGAGCCATCCCGGGGTGAAGGTCCGCAGATTCATGCCGATAAGCGTGAAGACGTCGTGTCGGGTCAAGTCGATGTTGATGATCTGTTGTCCAGCCTTGGTTTTTAGGGAGCACGCGAATGAGCTTCGGCGCCGATGAAGAGATTCTCCAGGATTTTCTGGTAGAAGCCGGCGAGATTCTTGAACTGTTGTCCGAACAGTTGGTTGAGCTTGAAAATCGCCCGGACGATATGAATTTGCTCAATGCTATTTTCCGTGGTTTCCACACGGTTAAAGGTGGGGCCGGTTTTCTCCAGCTGGATGCGTTGGTGGAGTGCTGCCATATCGCAGAAAACGTGTTCGATATTCTGCGTAAAGGTGAGCGTCGGGTTGACTCCGAACTCATGGACGTTGTGCTGGAAACTCTCGACGCCGTTAACTCGATGTTTGCCGAGGTGCGTGAACGTACCGAAGTCACTCATGCGACCCCTGAGCTGCTGGCAGCCTTGGCACGCTTGGCAGAACCAGGTGGTGCGTCAGCGCCGGCGGCACCTGCTGCGGTTGAAACCGTTGCGCCGGCTGCACCCAGCGAGAGTGCGGATATTACCGATAGTGAGTTTGAGCAGTTGTTGGATGCTTTAGCGCAGCCGCCGGTGGCTGAAGTCGAGCTGGTTGTTCCCGCTGCTTCGGCGTCTGATGCCATTACCGACGATGAGTTTGAGTCCTTGCTTGATCAGCTGCACGGCAAGGGCCAGTTTGCTGTACCTGAGTCAGTAGCTGCGCCGGTTGCAGCCACGCCAATCGCGGAAGTCAGTGCGGCACCGGCGGGTGAAATCACCGACGATGAGTTCGAGGCATTACTCGATCAGCTGCATGGCAAGGGCAAGTTTGAGGCTCCGGCGGATGTGTCGGCTAATCCAGCGCCCGCGGCAGCCAGTACCCCAGCACCGGCCAGCGGCGAAAACATTACTGACGATGAGTTCGAGGCTTTACTTGATCAGTTGCACGGCAAGGGCAAGTTCGTTGAACCCATTGCTGCAGCGCCAGTAGCGCCAGCAAAACCAGTTGCTGCTGTGGTGGTCAAGCCGGTTGCAGCCAGTAAGCCTGCTGAGAAAGCGGCTGAGCCTGATATTGATTCTGAACCAGCGTCGGTTAGGTCAGCGCCGGTCAAGGCTGCGGCTACGCCAGTGACGGGCGATAAAGCCGCCGCCAGCGAAGCAGAAACCACCGTGCGAGTCGACACTGCGCGGTTGGATGAAATCATGAACATGGTCGGTGAGCTGGTGTTGGTGCGTAATCGTCTGGTACGACTGGGCTCCAACAGCAATGATGAAGCCATGGCCAAGGCGGTTTCCAATCTCGATGTGGTAACCGCGGATCTGCAGACGGCGGTGATGAAAACCCGCATGCAGCCAATCAAAAAGGTTTTTGGCCGTTTCCCGCGCTTGGTGCGCGACCTGGCACGCAATCTGAAAAAAGAAATCAATTTGGAGTTGGTCGGTGAAGAAACCGACCTCGACAAAAACCTGGTGGAGGCCTTGGCTGACCCCTTGGTGCACTTGGTGCGCAACTCGGTGGACCATGGCATCGAGTCGCCTGATCAGCGAGAGGCCAGCGGCAAAAGTCGCGGCGGTAAAATTATTTTGGCCGCGCAGCAAGAGGGTGATCACATTCTCCTGTCGATTTCCGATGATGGTAACGGCATGGACCCGGATGTACTGCGGGCCAAGGCGGTCGAGAAGGGTGTGCTGGATAAAGATGCCGCCGATCGCTTGAGCGATACCGAATGCTTTAACCTGATTTTTGCTCCGGGCTTCTCCACCAAGGCCGAGATCACCGACGTTTCGGGTCGCGGTGTTGGCATGGACGTGGTGAAAACCAAAATTTCGCAACTCAACGGCATCATTAATATTTACTCGACCAAGGGCCAAGGCACCAAAATTGTTATCAAAGTGCCGTTAACTTTGGCAATTATGCCGACGCTGATGGTGATGCTCGGCAATCAAGCTTTTGCCTTCCCGCTGGTCAATGTTAATGAAATATTCCACCTTGATCTGTCGCGCACCAATGTGGTCGATGGCCAAGAAGTGGTCATTGTTCGGGACAAGGCCTTGCCGCTGTTCTATCTCAAGCGTTGGCTGGTCGGCGGCGCTACTTGTGAAGAGCAAGGTGAAGGGCATGTGGTTATTTTGTCGGTCGGTACCCAGCGCATTGGTTTTGTCGTAGATCAGTTGGTCGGCCAGGAGGAAGTGGTGATCAAACCCCTGGGCAAGATGCTGCAAGGTACCCCGGGCATGTCGGGCGCCACCATTACCGGTGACGGGCGGATTGCGCTAATCCTTGATGTGCCGAGCATGCTCAAACGTTACGCCCGCCGCGGTTGATGGTGGCTGGCGCGACGTGAACCGACCTATGTCGGTTCTGCGTTTAGGTTAAGTCGTGGCCCAGCATGTTTAGATACGGCAGGCAGTGAGCAGGTTCTTAGGAGTGTGTATGGCGGTTAAGGTCTTGGTGGTGGATGACTCGGGTTTCTTTCGCCGCCGCGTCTCGGAGATTCTTTCTGCTGACCCCAATATTCAAGTCATAGGTACGGCCACTAATGGTCGTGAGGCGATCGATCAGGCCATAGCGCTCAAGCCTGACGTGATTACTATGGATTACGAAATGCCGATGATGGATGGCATCACGGCCGTGCGTAACATCATGCAGCGCTGCCCAACGCCGGTATTGATGTTTTCCTCACTGACCCATGAAGGCGCTCGCGTCACCCTGGATGCGTTGGATGCCGGGGCGGTGGATTTCCTGCCGAAAAATTTCGAAGACATCTCGCGTAACCCCGAAAAAGTTAAGCAGATGCTCTGCGAGAAAGTGCACAGTATTGCGCGCAGTAATCGTCGTTATGGCGGCTCTGCACCCACCTCTGCAGTTATCCCGGCGGCGTCTAGCAGTGCCTACGTCAGCAGCAGTGCGAGTGCCTCGCTGCGTCCGGCCTCGGCTGCGTCTACTGGTAGTTCACACGCCTCGCCCGCGCCTAAGCGCAAAGCCTATAAATTGGTCGCTATCGGTACTTCAACGGGCGGGCCGGTGGCGTTGCAGCGGGTCTTGACCCAGTTGCCAGCCAATTTCCCGGCGCCCATCGTGCTGATTCAGCATATGCCGGCAGCGTTCACCAAGGCCTTTGCCGAGCGCCTGGATAAGCTGTGCCGGATTTCCGTCAAGGAGGCCGAAGATGGTGATCTGCTGCGGCCTGGCTTGGCCTTGCTGGCCCCAGGCGGCAAGCAAATGATGGTTGATCAGCGCGGCGCAGTGAAAATTCTACCGGGTGATGAACGCCTCAATTACAAACCCTGTGTGGATATCACCTTTGGTTCGGCGGCCAAGTCGTTCAATGACAAGGTGCTGGCCCTGGTGCTTACCGGCATGGGCGCCGATGGCCGTGAAGGTGCGCGTTTGCTTAAACAATGTGGCAGCCAAATCTGGGCGCAGGATGAGGCCAGTTGTGTGATTTATGGCATGCCCATGGCGGTGGTCAAAGCCAATTTGGCGGATGCTGTTTACAGCCTCGAGGACATCGGCAGGCATTTGGCTGAGGCTTGCATCTGATGGATGTACTGAGCCTTATTGGGATTATTTTGGCCTTCGTGGCCATTCTTGGCGGCAACTACCTGGAAGGCGGGCATGTTGGCGCCTTGGTGAATGGCCCGGCGGCGCTGATTGTGATTGGTGGGACCCTCGGTGCGGCTTTTTTGCAGGCGCCGGTGCATGTGCTGAAACGTTCTGGGGTGGTGATTCGCTGGATATTCCTACCGCCCAAAATTGATTTGCTCGGCGGTATTGCCCGCGTTGTCAGCTGGAGCATGACCGCCCGTAAAGAGGGCTTGCTGGGGCTGGAGTCCGTGGCCGATTTAGAGCAGGACGATTACGCCCGCAAAGGCTTGCAGCTGCTGGTCGACGGCGCCGAGCCCGAGGCTATTCGCAGTATTTTAGAAGTTGATCTGTATACCCAGGAAGGTCGCGATATTCAGGCCGCCAAGGTATTTGAGAGCATGGGCGGCTACGCGCCGACTATCGGTATTATCGGCGCAGTAATGGGGTTGATTCACGTCATGGGTAATCTGGCAGACCCCAGCAAGCTTGGCAGCGGGATCGCCGTGGCGTTTGTGGCGACTATCTACGGTGTTGGTTTTGCCAACCTGTTGTTGCTGCCGATCGCGAGCAAGATCAAAGCGGTGGCGCTGCGCCAATCACGCTATCGGGAAATGCTCCTGGAGGGCATTTTGTCCATTGCCGAAGGTGAAAACCCGCGCTCGATTGAATTAAAACTGCAAGGCTTTATGGATTAATCATGGCTCGTCGGCGTCACCAAGAAGAGCATGAAAATCATGAGCGTTGGCTGGTTTCCTACGCCGATTTCATCACCCTGTTGTTTGCCTTTTTTGTGGTGATGTATTCCATCTCCTCGATTAACGAGGGCAAGTACCGCATCCTTTCCGACAGCTTAGAAGGGGTGTTCAGTCAGCCTGATCGTTCAATCAAACCCATACCCGTTGGGGAGGAGCGTCCGCGCACCACCGAGCCGGATATCTCGACCATCGTTGAGAGCGCACGCAGTGAAACCGCCCCCGATCCGCTGCAGGATATTGCCAAGGGGATGCGCGAGGCTTTTGGTGAGATGATCATGAAAGATCAGATGACCGTGCGCGGTAATGAGTTGTGGATTGAAATTGAGCTCAGCTCCAGCCTGTTGTTCTCCAGTGGTGAGGCGCTACCCACGGATATGGCCTTTAGCATCATTGAGAAGATTGCCAAGATTCTGGCGCCTTACGAGAACCCGGTGCATATCGAAGGCTTTACCGACAACCTGCCGATCAATACCGCGCAGTTCCCCAGCAACTGGGAGCTGTCGACCGCGCGCGCGGCCAGTATTGTGCGGATGCTGGCCATGGATGGGGTCAATCCTGGGCGGCTGGCGGCGGTTGGTTACGGTGAGTTTCAGCCGGTCGCCGATAATGCCTTGGCCGAAGGCCGGGCGCGTAATCGGCGGGTGGTGCTGGTGATTTCGCGTAACCTTGAGGTGCGCCGCAGTGTGAGTGGGGTTGGCAGTGCCAATGCGCGCCCGGACAGCGCTTTGCAGCGGGCTGGCACGCAACCTGCAGCAACGCCTACAGCCACGTTGCCGAATGCCGGTGCCGTCAATTCCCAGTCGCCAGCCCCGTGAGGCTGGCGCCAGTTCTCGGTAAGCAGATGGTCGCGCCGGGAGGACAAAAATAATGAGAGTCTGGGCAGTCGCCAATCAAAAAGGTGGAGTCGGTAAGACCACCACATCCATTGCCTTGGCTGGCTTGCTGGCCGATGCGGGCAAGCGTGTGGTGGTGGTCGACCTGGACCCACATGGTTCCATGACCAGCTATTTTGGCCATGATCCGGATGCCTTGGAACACAGCAGTTTCGATTTGTTTTTACATCAGGGCGTGGTACCGCAAGGTTTGCCTAAGCAATTGTTGCTACCCACCAGCCATGAGCGTATTGCCTTGCTGCCGGCCAGTACTGCATTGGCCACGCTGGAGCGCCAGTCGCCGGGCCAAAGTGGCTTGGGGCTGGTGATTGCCAAAAGCTTGGCGCAGCTGTGGGGTGAGTTTGACTACGCGGTGATCGACAGTCCGCCGCTGCTGGGGATTTTGATGGTTAACGCCTTGGCGGCCAGCCAGCAGCTAGTGATCCCGGTGCAGACTGAGTTTCTTGCGGTTAAGGGCCTGGAGCGAATGGTCAATACCCTGGCGATGATCAACCGCTCGCGCAAACAGGCGTTGCCATATCTGATAGTGCCAACCTTGTTTGATCGGCGTACCCAAGCCTCCATGAGCACTTTACGGGTGCTGCGCAATAGCTACCCAGAGAACCTTTGGCCGGCCTACATTCCCGTCGATACGCGCCTGCGCGATGCCAGTCGCGCCGGGCTTACGCCTTCGCAATTTGACTCAAGCTGTCGTGCGGTGCTGGCTTATCGGGCGCTGCTCAAACAGTTGCTGGCATTGCAGCCCAGCACACAGGTAGCTTGAGATGGGCGTCGGCCACGGCTGTTCAAGTTTGTCCGGTATTTGGCCGATAGGCTGTAAAGATTGTTTTAACGGAAATGTTCTATGAGTCGCCCGGTCGTCACTGCAACTCGCCCACAACTGGCCTTGATGTCCTATCTGGATGCCTTGTTGCAGGATGCTGCCGCCGAATTGGTGGACAGTGTCAGCCTGGATGAGTTCGAAACTGCAGTGCTGGAGGAGCAAGTCCGTGATGCGCGCCTACACAGCGTCGCGGTGCAGGTGCCCGAGCCGCTCGCCCTGGTCAGTCAACCTGAATCGCCAGTGGTTACGCCGCCGCCAGTGATGCCTGTGCAGGTCGATGTGCTGTTGGTTGCACCGGTGGAGCCCGCGCCCGCTTTGCAACCTGCAGTGCCATCGGTATTGCAGCCCGCTGGCGGCCCGCCAAGTTGGGCGCAAGAGCCCTTCGAGTGCCTGTTGTTTGATGTGGCGGGGCTAACGCTGGCGGTGCCACTGGTGTGTCTGGGGACTATCTATTCGCTGGCCGGCCAGGAATTGACCCCCTTGTTCGGTCAGCCTGATTGGTTTCTGGGACTTTTGCCGACCGCCAATGGCAATCTGAAGGTGCTCGATACGGCGCGCTGGGTCATGCCGGATCGTTACCGCGACGAATTCCGCGATGGCTTGCAGTACGTGATCTCGGTGCAAGGCTACGAGTGGGGGCTGGCCGTGCATCAGGTCAGCCGCTCGATTCGGCTTGACCCCAATGCGGTCAAGTGGCGTGGCCAGCGTACTCAGCGGCCTTGGTTGGCCGGCACGGTGATTGAGCACATGTGTGCGTTGCTGGATGTGGCGGTTCTGGCGGAGTTGATTGCCAGCGGGGCGGCTAAACGCATGGTCAACGGACAATTACATTAAGGAACCTCTGAAAAACTACTGCGCTCGGTTATGCAGCGTTGAAATCAGCCTCAAAATGCTCATTTACAGCACGTAAACTGCGCTTTTTCGGCTGATTTCGCCTTGCCTTACCATCGCTCGCTACCTTTTTCAGAGGTTCCTTAAGTCGATAGCGGCGCCTTGCCTGCGCAAGGCTCTATAGTGATAACAGCGCGGCACCCGCGTATGCCGCTGAATGCGGTTTTTGATGAGGCTCTGAACATGAATAAAAGCTCAGCACACGGTTCCGAAGATCCCATTCTGCAGTGGGTAACCTTCCGGTTGGACAATGAAACCTATGGCATCAACGTGATGCAGGTTCAGGAAGTGTTGCGTTATACCGAGATCGCGCCGGTGCCGGGTGCGCCGAGCTATGTGCTGGGCATTATTAACTTGCGCGGTAACGTGGTGACGGTTATCGACACCCGTCAGCGCTTTGGTTTGTATTCTGCCTCGATCACCGATAACAGCCGGATCGTGATTATTGAAGCCGACAAGCAAGTGGTTGGCATCTTGGTCGACAGCGTGGCCGAGGTGGTTTATCTGCGCCAATCTGAAGTTGAAACTGCGCCTAACGTTGGCAACGATGAGTCGGCCAAGTTTATTCAGGGCGTGTGCAACAAGAATGGCGAGCTACTGATTTTGGTTGAGCTCGACAAAATGATGTCTGAAGAAGAATGGTCGGACATGGAGAACTTCTAACCCATGCTTGAAGTGGCGGTTGTTGCGCTCGCGGTCTTTTGCGTCTTGTTGGCGGGTACCTGCTTGTGGCTGATATTGAGTCAGCGTCAGCAAGCACTGCTGCAGGCCGAGCGCGATAGTCAGCGCGATCAGCGCAGCAAAGAGTTGGCCCGCCGCTTGGATGCTTACCTGACCGGCAGTGTCCGCATGGGTGAGGAGTTGCATGAACTGCGCCGCGTGGTGGCGCCGCTGCCGGACAAGCTCAATCAGATCGAGCAGCGTGATCCGAATAGTTTGTCTTTTACTCAGGCTGCGCGTTTGGCCGGGCTTGGCGCCAGCGTCGACGAACTGACCCAGTCCTGTGGCTTGAGCACCGCCGAGGCCGAGTTGGTGCGCAAGTTACATCGCTCCAAAGCCTGAAAGTCGTCGCCCCATCTTTGCCGCTGACAATCCTTTTTTAAGCTAAACCCATCATGCCTTTCCCGTGTTGACTAGCTCGCTTGGCTGTTAGCGCTGAGGATTGCCGAAGGGCGGCTGGTCTGTTTGCGCGGGATCGAAATCGGCGGGGAATTTACCTTTTAAATACCAGGCAAAGGCAATGATTTCGGCAATGCTGCGGTACAGCGCCTCGGGTATCGCATCGCCCAACTCGAGGCGTGCGAGCAAGCGCACCAGTTCGGCGTT